>DYRC01000008.1 GCA_020718925.1 Desulfonema limicola | reverse complement strand
ATGTTACCGGGGCTGCGACTATCGGCGGCAACTGGATTTTGGAATATCAGACCGGCTGGATTGATGCAAAGGCTTTGAATCCGAAGGGGTATGAATATCGGATGGCAACTATATGGGTAAATAGTACTTCAGATGTGCTTAATCATGCTGACGATGCAACGGTTATTACATTGAGAGATGCTATTGATACTGCAAATAATACTACTACTAATCCCGGAGCAGATACGATCAATTTTGCTATGGGTTTAACCGGAACAATCACTTTGTCAAGCGATCTGTTGATTACAGAGAAGGTGTATATCAACATAGATAAAGCTTTGACAATTGACGGCACATCTGTCAAGTACAAGATTGACGGCGGCAATGTTTCTCCGCTTCTCAGCATTGCCGGTGCTAATGTTACTCTCCAAAATCTTACGCTTACCAAAGGACTCAATACAGATGCTCCGGCCTCACTTGGGTATGGCGGTGCGGTTTATTTTAGCGGCGCAGCAAATACCTTGACTATCACCAATTGTACGATATCAAATAATTCTGCAAAAACAGGCGGCGGAATTTATATTGATACTGGTATTGTAAATATAACGGACAGTATTATTGGCGATGCTACAGCAGCTCTCGCTAATAAAGCTACAGGAGGAGCAGGAGCAGGAGGAGGAGGTATTTTTCAGAAAGCCGGAACGCTGAATATTGACAAGACTACAATTATCGGAAATCAAGCAACCTCTTCCGGTGGAGGTATGCGTTTACTTGGCACAACTACTATTACAAACAGTAAGATTTCCGGTAATACTGCTGTTGCTGATAAGGGAGGCATACTTGTCACTGGTGGTGCAGCAAAGCTTTATATGGAAAATAGCTTGGTTTATGGAAATACCGCTGCCAATGCCGGTGGTGTCGGCATTGATAACGGTTGTACAGCAGATATTTATAACAGCACGATTACCGGCAATACTGCCATCTCTGGTACTAGCAGCGATATCCACAACAATACAGGTACTTTAAATCTTTACAGTTCTATTGTCTATAATTCAGGGGGAGCAGGGATAACAGGAGGAATAAATGCTGGCACTGATAATCTTATAAATACAAATCCGCTTTTTAAGGGAACAGGTACTTATCCTTATGAACTTACTTCAGGCAGTCCGGCTGTTGATACTGGTTCAAATACTTATCTATATCCATCACCTTTAACAGTCCCTACTACTGATATACGGGGAACAGGTTATTCCCGTGTTGTGGGAGGAACGGCGGATAAGGGTGCTTATGAAAATCAGCTTCCGACCCCGAAGGATGACAGTATCACAACCGCTAAGAATACAGCAGTAACCTTCAATGTTCTTACCAATACGACTCCCAACGGAGTTGACAGTGAGCCGGAAGGAGATACGCTGACGGTTACTCTTCCTGCCGGAACAACCGCGATTGCTCACGGCAGTCTTGTTAATAACGGCGGCGGGAGTTTCACTTATACGCCGACTACTGGATATACCGGCACGGATACTTTCACTTATACGGTTAATGACGGCAAACTAACACATACGGCAACGGCAGTAGTCTCATTTACGATTACTACAACCAACACCGCGCCGGATCTGGATAATACAGGTAACATGATCCTAACATCGGTCGTTAAAGATACTGCGAGTCCTGCCGGAGATACGGTAGCAGCCGTTATTCTCAGTGCCGGTGGAAACAGAATTACGGATGTTGACGCCGGAGCAGTCGAAGGCATTGCGATTACTGCTATTGATAATGCACATGGTATATGGCAGTACAAAGTAGGAGCAGGGGCATGGACGGCTATTCCGGCAGTATCTCCTAATAGTGCATTGCTGCTGGCAGATACGGATAGCGTAAGATTTGTCCCGACTACAGGCTATACCGGTACAGTATCCAATGGCATCACTTTCCGGGCATGGGACAGAACTTCGGGAGCCGCAGGCACAACTGTTGATACCACGACAAACGGTGGTATTACTGCATTCAGTACTGCCACAGAAACGGCAAATATTACAGTTAATGCAACCAACACTGCGCCCGCGCTGGATAATACAGGGAGTATGCTCCTTACCGCAGTTACTAAAAATGATGCTAATCCTACGGGCAATACGATAGCATCTGTTATTTTAAGTGCCGGAGGAGACAGAATTACGGATGTTGACGCCGGAGCAGTTGAAGGCATTGCGATTACTGCTATTGATAATGCACATGGTATATGGCAGTACAAAGTAGGAGCAGGGGCATGGACGGCTATTCCGGCAGTATCTCCTAATAGTGCATTGCTGCTGGCAGATACGGATAGCGTAAGATTTGTCCCGACTACAGGCTATACCGGTACAGTATCCAATGGCATCACTTTCCGAGCATGGGACAGAACTTCGGGAACCATAGGCACAACTGCTAACACCACGACAAACGGCGGTATTACCGCTTTCAGCACTGACACAGAAACAGCAGCTATTACTGTGAACCCCGGTGCTAATATTCCGCCTGTGGCTAATGCGGATAGTTTCCTGATAGTCAAAAATTCTTCAGGTAACAGCCTTGATGTTATTAAAAATGATACTGATGTTGACGGAGACACCTTAACCGTTGATACAGTAGGTTTGCCATCGCATGGTAGTGTAGTAAATAACAATACATATATCAGTTATACGCCAACTACTGACTATACCGGTTCTGACAGCTTCACTTACACTATCAAAGACGGTAATGGTGGTACAGCAACCGCAACGGTAAGTATCACCGTAACTTCTGCCAGCGCGGCATCTGACACTGTTATGACATCAATTGATGCTCCGGTCAGATTCAATGTTCTGGGCAATGATACGGGGTCAGGCATCAGCATCACCGCGTATGATGTGATCACAGCGAAGGGAGGCATGGCAACGCTTCTCAACAGCACGGATAAGAGCGGAACTAATTTTATCTATAAGCCCGGCGCCGGGTTTGAGGGCATAGACACCTTCACCTATACGATTTCAGATGGCACGGGAACATCTAAGGCTACGGTTACAGTGATTGTGGATAAAGCTGTGGTTCTGCCGACAGCTAACCCGGATGCTTTTACCGCAGAGAAAAACACGCCGCTAACCATATCGTATTCTGAATTATTGAAAAATGATGTGAATCCGGTGCCGAATGATCCGTTGAAAATTATCAACTTCAGCGAGTTGGAATTTCCATCAAACGGACGTCTTGTTTTCGGCGCAGATTCATTTACTTATACGCCGAATACCGGATTCAGCGGCACAGATACGTTTTACTATTCCATTGCCAACTCTACCAAGGGAACAGGCAGAACAAGCGTAACAATTACTGTGCCATACAGGGTTGATCCGCCGATATTGCAAATTCCTACGCCGGTTGTAGCCAATGAAGATATGCCGGTCTATCTGACGCCGAATGAGGCGTATCTTGAACTGATGGATGGGACGCAGTATCTGACGATTTATGCTTCAGGCGTTCCGTCTGATGCGACCTTGTCTGTGGGAACAAAAAATACGGATGGCAGTTGGACAATACAGCCGGAGGATATGCCTAACCTTTCTTTGTCTATGCCTCTACATCGGGATGGCATTTTCACATTGACGTTTGATGCTGTTGCAACCAAGATAGGATCAGCAGATACGGCGCATAAGATTCAGAAGGTTGATGTTCAGGTGATTCCGATTGCCGATGAGCCGGGGTGGACAGTAGCGCAGAATGTGTCCGGCACAAGGGGGCAGGCGGTTTCTCTGCAAATCGGCAAACCGGTTCTGGTGGACACAGATGGCTCTGAATATATAGGGGATGTTACGATTTACGGTGTTCCGAAATGGGCAACATTATCAGCAGGGCAGATCACCGGAACAGATGCCAAGGGGAATGAAATTTGGACAGTTCCGGTATCTCAGGTTGAGACCTTGAAACTTGTTCCGAATCAGAGCAGCCAAGTGGGCAGTTTCACTTTGGAGTTGAATGTTCCTGCCGTTGAGTATGTGAGTCAGAGCAAGACATTTGCGGTCAGAACCATTAACGGAGAAATTACGGTGGGACCGTTGCTTGAGGTCGGCAGTGCTTCGGGAAAAGAAGATACGGCAATTCCGTTGAGCATCAAAGTAGCTCCTGCAATTACGGATGGCTCTGTAACTTTGGGCGATGTTACGATTTCCGGTGTTCCTGACGGGGCAAAATTGTCTGCGGGGTTGAGAACCGCTGACGGAAGCTGGATATTGAGTCCTGATAATCTGACAGATTTGACGATCACGCCGCCGTTGAACAGCGGAAGCGATATGAATCTGACGGTTAAGGCAGCGTCAGTGGTTAAAGATACGGGCAAAACCGATACGAGTGAAGCAACTCTGATTGTAGATGTGGTTCCGGCAGCAGACGCGCCGCAATTGGTGGTGAGTTCTTCTGTAACCGGAATTTCGGGCTATCCTGCCTCTCTGGTGATTGTACCGACATTGACAGATGCAGACGGGTCTGAAACTCTGAGCGTGGAAGTATCGAATGTGCCTGCGGGTGCGAAGTTATCTAAGGGCAGCGATATGGGCGGCGGGCTTTGGTCTCTGAGTGTGGCTGATTTGGAAGAACTGACCATTACGGCGTCTGAAAACGCGACTCTGACAGTAAAGGCAATTTCAACTGAAACTGAAAATAAAGACAGCGCGTCCACCCAAAAGACGATTCAGGTCAATGTCCTTTCGGATACTCCGGTGGCAAAAGATGACAGCGCGGAGATGTGGAAAAACGGAACGCCGGTCAGCGTCAATGTGCTTGCCAATGATACTGGCGGAGGCTTGAGTATCAAGTCGTTTGATGCGACATCATCAAAGAGCGGCGCGGTTGTGCAGAAAGACAGCCAATTGACCTATACTCCGGCAACAAATTTTGTCGGCACGGACAGCTTTACCTATAAAGCGATGAACAGCAAAGGGGAGTCCCAGCCAGCGACAGTTCAGGTTAATGTTTACGGCGCGGCAGATGATAGTTTCAGCACGGCGAAGAATACTGCAAAAGAGATCACTCTCAGCAATCTGCTGCAAAATGACACGCTTCCCTCAACGATGGTGGTCAGCGATTTTATATCGGGAATTATAGTCATCTCGCAGCCTGCTCATGGAAAAGCATCTCTTGATCCGTATGATACTACAAATACAAAAATGATTTATGAGCCGAATGCTGATTATGTAGGAGATGACAGCTTTACCTACACGCTTGACGATGGCAACGGGCATGTCAGCACCGCAACGGTTAATATTGCAGTTGGTCAGACGCATATACTGAAGGCAAATGATGATTCATTTTCTCTGGATGCCGGAGTGCAGAACAGCCTTTCTATTCCGTTTACCGATATTTTGAAAAACGATACGGATTCTGATCCCAATCATACGTTGAGTGTTTCTTCTGATGTCAGCACACCCGCGCATGGCAAGCTTGACAGAACCGCGACAGGCTTTGTTTATACGCCGAATGCCGATTTCACAGGTACGGACACGTTCACATACATCGCATCAGATGGCGTGGGCTATACGTCTAAGGCAACTGTTTCGGTTGTTGTCAGCAGGGGAAACAGACCGCCGATAACGGCTGCTGATTCAATTCTGACCGATCAGAACAAAGCGGTTACGGTTGCTTTTTCCGATCTCCTGAAAAACGATTCTGATCCGGATAATGATCCGATAAGCATGTCGTCTGATTTTACTCCGCCATCGCCCGCAAACGGTAAGCTTGAGAAAACCGGCACAGCGTTTGTTTATACGCCGAATGCAGGCTTTAGCGGCGTGGATAATTTCACTTATAAAATTACGGATGGCAGGGGCGGCACGGCTGTGGGCAATGTTGCGGTTACTGTCAAATCCATACCCATACCGCCGCCGACGAATAAACCTCCGGTAGCGGTTGCTGATTCAGTTTCAACCGATCAGAACAAAGCGGTTACGGTTGCTTTTTCCGATCTCCTGAAAAACGATTCTGATCCGGATAATGATCCGATAAGCATGTCGTCTGATTTTACTCCGCCATCGCCCGCAAACGGTAAGCTTGAGAAAACCGGCACAGCGTTTGTTTATACGCCGAATGCAGGCTTTAGCGGCGTGGATAATTTCACTTATAAAATTACGGATGGCAGGGGCGGCACGGCTGTGGGCAATGTTGCGGTTACTGTCAAATCCATACCCATACCGCCGCCGACGAATAAACCTCCGGTAGCGGTTGCTGATTCAGTTTCAACCGATCAGAACAAAGCGGTTACGGTTGCTTTTTCCGATCTCCTGAAAAACGATTCTGATCCGGATGGCGATACGTTGAGCGTTTCTTCGGATTTCACGATTCCGGCACATGGCAGGCTTGACAAAACTGCGACAGGCTTTGTTTATACGCCAAGTACCGGATATGCGGGAGCAGATAGCTTCACCTATACCATCAGCGATGGCAGAGGCGCTTCGGCAAAGGCAGCGGTAAATATCGTTGTTGTTTCTCCATACATTCCTCCTGTGAATCCGCCGGTAACGGGTGGAACGTATTACGAGAATACGCCGCCGACAGCCGCAGACGATAGTTTCTCTGTCAGCAAGGGCGCGACATTGAATTTCAAAGATGCGGATTTGCTCAGAAATGACAAGGATGCTGACGGCAATTCCATAACGATTCAATCGTTCACTCAGCCGTCTCATGGCACGCTGATTAAGACAGCCGATGGAAGTTTCAGCTATACGCCCGCGCAGAACTATGTGGGGCAGGATAGCTTCAGCTATACAATTTCAGACGGCACAAGCACCGGCACTGCAAAGGTGAGTATCAGCGTTCTCGGAAGCGCAGGTCCTGAAGCCAATGATGATGCGGTAATAGCAGACGGCGTTACGGTTATTGAGGCTAAAACGCTTCTGAGCAATGATGTCGGCATCAATTCTTGGGATAGGCTGACTATCAGCAGATTTACCCAGCCGTCTCATGGCATATTGGTAGATAACGGGGATGAGACCTTCGCCTATACGCCTGCATCCGGTTATACGGGATCGGACAGTTTTACTTATGCTGTTTCCGATGGCAGGGGCGGCACCGATACCGCAACGGTCAATATCACGGTAAACACGCCGTATACGCCGACCACTCCGGATCCGCCTACCCCCCCGGATCCGCCGACCGGAGCCAATCAACCGCCGGCTGCGGCAGATGATCGGTTCAACATAACTAAAGATACGTCAATGGTTCTGAAACCTGCTGATCTTCTCGGCAATGATTCTGATCCGAATAAGGATCCGATAAGCATTACGGGCATTGAGCAGCCTTATGACGGGAAACTGACAGATAACCAAGACGGCACTGCCACATATACGCCTAACAGCGGCTTTATCGGCGAAGATAGTTTTGCTTATACGATTTCCGATGGCAGGGGCGGCACGGCTGTGGGCGTGGTATATGTCAATGTTACGTCTTCCAAAGAGCCGAATCCTGCGGAAAACAAAGCGCCGGTTGCTGCTGACGATATTTTTGCCACCAAACAGAATACGTCATTGCTGATCATCAAAGACACGCTGCTTAAAAATGACAGTGATCCCAATGGCGATACGTTGAGCGTTTCCGATATGAGTCAGCCGTCTCACGGAAAACTGGCAAATAATGGCACTACGCTGACCTATACTCCGGATAACGGATTTATCGGAAAGGACAGTTTTATCTATGCGATTTTCGATGGCAAAGGCAGCACGGCATCCGCAACGGTCAATATTTTCATAAATTCTGTTACGGATAAAACAAATTCGCCGGATGCAGTGGATGATACGGTAACCACCAGCCAGAATGTAGCGCTGACCATCAGCGGACAAAGCCTGATGTCCAATGATAAAGACCCGTTAGGTAATCCGCTGACGATTATCGGCTATACGCAGACGTTTAACGGTTCTATTGCCGATAAAGGAAACAGCACTTATCTCTACACGCCCAAAACCGGCTTTAGCGGCACAGACATGTTCAGCTATACGGTGTCTAACGGCAAGGGCGGCACAGATACGGCATGGGTGAAAATCACAGTGGCGTCTTCTTCAACCCGATCCGCAGATAATGTCCGAAGAAGTGCGGAACCTACGAAAGTTGAAGCGACAGCTTCGGATATTCAGAAAACGGCTGTAAGCAGCGATACGTCTGCTTTGAACAATTCCCAAACTTCGGATATTGTTGCGCCTGTAAATGGGTCGCTTACCATAGAACCCATCGTCATACAAACCGTTTCCGATGATCGGTCCGCGAATGTTGTCAAAGATGGTACGCCTTATCAGAAAGAAACATACACGGCGGTTTCCGGTCAGAAGGTGTTTGACGCTAAGGCGGATAAAAACTATCAGGAATGGATTCGCACGGCGGTTTATGATCGGAGTGATATTCTTGCGGCAAACTACGGCGGCGGCGACAATGCGGAGATTATCCGCTATCAGGCGTATTTCAAAGCCAAAGAAGATCATAATCCCGGACTGTGGCGGGATCGGGATACATCGCAATCTTCGGAAATCACAACTCAGGAAAGCAGTAAATCTGATTCAAGATTGGTTGTGAAAAAAGAAGCGGGCGATCAGAACGCAGATGAGACTGGCAACCGTTCTTTGAAATCCGATGCCCAAAACGCGTTACCGCCGCTGGAAATCATTGATACGCTTTCTCAACCCGGCGATATGGCAATGGGATTTGCCGATCAGATTCATAAGGCTTCAGGCTGTTTTGATACAGAGCGCATGGATTTTCTGAGCAGATTGGGCACCTAACCCCCCAGCCCCCTTCCCTGAAAGGGAAGGGGGAGTCATCAGCAGTACTCCCCTCTCCTTTCAGGGGAGGGGCCGGGGGAGGGGTGCTTCGCGTTCTTCTATCAGATTAGGCAGGATCAGCCCGTAAAAGCTCTGTGCGCCTTTTGAATAACACCATCCCAGATGAATTCCGCATTTACCGCAGATTGAAAACCGCCATCCGAATCCGGTGAACCATGTAAATTCAAGGGTGGGAATTCCGTGATTGGCACAGCCGTCTGCTGCTGAAAAACATCCGATCTGAAACACCATGCCGAACGGATTAGCAAAAATATGCTGATGCTTTCCATCTACTTCGATCCGCTGCTCATGGCTTGTAATTTTGTGTCTGCAATTTCTGCACAACATAAAGACATCTTTTCGGATGTCTTCTTCCACCGGCTTTTTTTCAGGCTGTGTCAGTTGAAAGGGTAAAAGGATGCCGTACATGACGCCTCCTTAACGCTCAAAATATCGGGAAACCAAGGACTTGAAAAAGCTCACTGCTTCCGGATCAGCCGATTTCGGACTCCAGACATGCGCTCCGAATCCCAGTTGCGCCAGCACATATCCGCCGACAGCAAACTGCCCCACCGCAATGTAGCCCGTAGCAAACTGCCCAATCCCGACCAGAATCGCTATTGCCAATTGCCCGATAGCAAACAGCCCCGTACATGCCTGCCCCAGCCCGAATAAAATTCCGATAGCAAGCTGCCCTATGGCAATTATGCCCATTGAAGCATGTCCGATGGCAAGAATGCCCATTGCCAGCCGCCCGATAGCAATCACGCCTTTGGCAATTTTGCGCTTGCCGGTTTCAGGGCAGATTCCGCGAGTATAGTTCAGAAGCGGCATTCCGAAAACCTGCTGATGAGAGATAAATTCCTCAAAATACAAGCCGCTGGGATAAAGATACCGCCGCCACACGCCGAAAGACGTCTGTTCGATTTTATAGTCAATATCTCCCATCAGCATATTTTTCATAATTGTTTGTCCGCAAGTCGGAGGTCTTCAACAACAAAGGGCGAACAGCGCACCGCCACGCTTTTTTTCTTTACCCATATTCTTGCCATCATAACGGTTTCTCCATCCAGATTTACAATGCTGGGCAGTTCCTCCACAAAAGAGACGGTATCTGCCCGAAATTCATAATAAAATGTGTTAGTGCTGTACGGATCAGCCACCAGAATCATTTTTTCAGCATCATACGGATGTTTGAAGGGAGAGCCGGAAAATGCAACATGCGTCTCCTTGAACTGCTTAAAATCTTTCGGTTTTTTATAGGTCTCAACTTCAAATGTTTCAGCTTCCTGCAACACCATGGTAATCGGCATAAGAAAATCCTCCTCAATCACAAAATCATCTGCCCTAACATAGCGTGAAGCCTGATACGGGTCAAGAAAATTCATCCTTCACGGGTGCAATTCACCATAGTCGGTCGCCCCGAAATAAATTTCAGGGCTGGAAGCTGAAGCAGGCTGAAGCCGGCTATTATCAGGATAGCCCGCTTCAGCGGGCTTGAGCTTCCAGCCGGGCGATTTATCGCTCGGCGTAGTAACCGGCAATCATGAATCACACACATCCTTCACAGAATCAGAGCCGGGTCTGCGGACAATAACTTTCTCATTTCTCACTTCTCATTTCTCACTTAACTTATCGTTTCACAATCATTGCCACAGCTTCGCCGCCGCCCAGACACAGCGACACCAGCCCGGTTTTCTTGTTTTCACGCATCATGTTATGCAGAATGGTTACCAAAAGGCGGCACCCGCTTGCGCCAATCGGATGTCCTAACGCTACCGCGCCGCCGTTCACATTGACTTTTGCCGGGTCAAGCTTCAATTCTTTTAAAATTCCGACTGTCGAGCCGCTGAATGCCTCATTGATTTCATACACGTCAACATCAGAAATGCCTTCTTTTTTCAGACACTTGGGAACAGCCCAAATCGGTGCGACCAGAACGTATTTCATATCAATAGCGTAAGAACATTGTGCGCCGATGGTTGCGATAATTTTACAGCCAAGCTGCTGCGCCTTTTCTTCGGACATCACGACCACTGCTGCTGCTCCGTCACTGATAATCGAAGCATTTCCGGCAGTTCCCACACCGCCTTTTTTGAATGCGGTTGACATTTTTGCCAATGCTTCATAAGACGTTTCAACAGGACATTCATCTGTATCAAATATTTTCGGATCGCCTTTGCGCTGCGGAATCATCACCGGCATAATTTCTTCTTTGAATTTGCCTGCTTTGATGGCTGTCAATGCCCGGCGATAGGATTCGGCAGCATAACGATCCTGATCTTCACGGCTTACGTTGTATCGTTCTGAGCAAAGTTCATTGGACATGCCCATGTGAAAATCATTGACAATATCCCAAAGCCCGTCATTAATCATGTGGTCTTTGATCTGAGAATGTCCCATCCGATAGCCGAAACGTGCTTTATCCAGATAATACGGTGCCATGCTCATATTTTCCATGCCGCCCGCCACGACCACATCCGCATCGCCGACCTGAATCGCCTGAGCAGCCAGCATGACCGACTTCAAGCCTGAACCGCAGACTTTGTTGACGGTGATGGCTTCGACTTCCCAAGGCATGTTTGCATTAACTGTCGCCTGTTTTGCCGGATTCTGACCGTAGCCGCAGGGCAAAACCTGCCCCATGATGACTTCATTCACATCTTCTTTTTTGATACCGGCGCGTTTGACGGCTTCTTCAATCACCATTCCGCCCAGTTTGGTTGCGCCGATAGTTGATAATGTTCCGTTGAAACTTCCCAGCGGCGTTCTGACCGCGCTGACGATAACTGCTTTTCTCATCAATATTTCCTTTCTTATGTAAAATTCGCATTTTCCGGCAACAATTGCGCTCCGTGCATAACTGCCAGAATATCCACTCTATCTTTTCGTATCCGATAGATAATCCGATAAGGTTTTTCAATGATTTCGCGTATATTTTCCAATTCATATTCCGGCACTTTTCGCCCTGACATCGGAAACATCGAAATCTGCTCTGATCGTCTTGTGAGTTTATCTACCATTCTTTTGGCATACATGAGCGAGTTCTGAGCAATATATCCATAAATTCCGAAGAGATGGCTCACAGCCGTGTCTGTCCAATAAACGTTCATTCCGATAACCCGAATCTGGCACGAAGTTCCTTAACATCCATAATCTTATCGGCATCGCTGTCTTTAAGACCTGCTTCAATCGCCTGACGAACATAAATCCTGTACATAAGTTCATCCCATGTTGCGCTCTCCGGCAGAGATTCTAATAGTTGATGCGCTTCATATTTTATGCTGATCGTTTGCATGATCGTTCCTCCTTTAAGTCAATAATTTTTTTGTTTTCAGGCAATGCCTATTCTGATCTTTCTCCTAAAATCTTTCTCAGCACCGCCAGATTCTCCGCTTCATCAAACAACGCCAATACCGGAATAACAAAGCCAGCCACTGCCCGGCTCTTCAAAATGCCCGAATCTGCTTTGATATTAAGGCGATATTCATCATTTTCAAGAAAATACTGCTCAACCACCTGAAATGCCGGATCAATAATCCAATATTCTCCTACATCATGCGCGGCATAGTCTTCAAATTTGACAGTTCTATCATTATTTTCAGTACTTGGCGACAGAACTTCCGCAATAAAATCCGGCGCCGGAAACTGAGTTTGTCTCGGCTTGAAGTTCACAGATTGTTCCTTGCTCCAGAAACAGACATCCGGCTCATAATCGTTTCGGGTAAGGGAAATCATCATTTTTTCATGTCCCACATAGCCCAGACGATTCGCCATGACATAAATACTCATCAGCCTCATCAGCGATGATGAAGCAAATTCATGTTCGATTCTTACCGGTGAATGCACAATAACCTCCCCGTTGATAAATTCGGATTTCTGTTCTTCGGTAACTTCCTGATAAAACTGCTCCCGTTTTTGCCGTTCTTCTGAAAGAAACTCATGAATATACTGATAATATATTCTGAGTTTCGGTGAATGAAGGATTTGCTCAAAAATAGCTTCCATGTTTTCCTCCTTATTTTTTGACAATTTTCATGCTTCTTCTCTATGACTAGCTTCTTTTTTCAATGATATTCCGAAGCTTTCGGCAATTGAGAGCGTTTTTGCCAAAAAAGATGTGAAGGTATCAACCGCCGCGTTGCCATTGTCGGTCTGAAAAACCCTGAGTTCATGAATATCCGGCATCTGCGCGGCAAGTTCAGGAAGTCTTTCAATCAGATTTCTGAGCAGATCGCGCTCATTTGCCAAATTTCGGATTTCCTGATGAAGCCGGGCATTTTCAAGTTCCTGTCTCTGAAATGCCAGTTTAAGCTGATTTGTCTTTTCTTCCAAATCCGATTGAACCGCATGTTCTTTTTGCTGACGGGCTAACTTGGCTTCCATGATCTGCGCCTCAAGCTCGTCATCTTTGTGCTGAAGAACGATTTTCGATCCGATGGCTTCAGTCTGCAATGTATCGCTTTCCAGAGTTTTCTCATGCGCCTGTCTCAACGCACCCAACTCCCGCGCTTGCGCCATCTCTGCGGCTTGCTGCTGTAAGCGTTGCTGAGATTGCTCTCTGACAACGCTGGTCTCTTCTTCTTCCCGAATTTTTTGGCGAGCCGCCTCCTGTTCTTTGTTAAAACGGGTCATCTCTTCAGAAATCCGCAGATTTGCAGCTTCGGTTTCTTTGCTCTGCTTAATCCGTTCAATTGCCACCCGCGTCTCTGCTTCACCGATTTCATTTGCCTGCCGGGTTTCCAATTCTTTTTGCCGGATTTCAGCCTGCATGGTGAGTTCGCTGACCCGCGCGGCTCTGGCTTGCTGATGCCGGAACTGCGCCTGTAAATCCTGCCACAATCGCTGCGAACTGACTAAGGATTCACGAATCTGCACCGTAATAATTTTGATGCCCAGCCCCTCGTCTTTTTCACCTCCGCGTCCTTCGGCAACGGTTTTAAGACGGGTAGTCAATTCTTCGATAATCGGGGCTTTATCTGTCAGAACCTCTTCAACGCTCATGGTGGAAATTTTATCTTTGATCGCGGCTTCTGCCTGCTCGCTCAACTGGGCATTGACAATGCCGAGGGGATCGCGCAGATCGGAAAAGTCAAGCTTGCGATATGCCACTGAAAAATCATCAATCTGCCATTGAAGATAAGCTAAAATATTGATGCCCTGCTTTTCTTTGGTAATGCAGTTTGCCACAACGCCGATGGTCTGCATGGCAGCAGGCACGACCAGATACGCATCTTTATACGGATTATAGCGGAATGAGACGCCAAGCCCTATGGTAATCGGCTCTTTTTTGCCAATGCGGGTATGCACGACGTATGCATTCGGGGGAACAATGATGTGTTTCCACAGCCAAACACCGGTTTCCCTGACCTTGAGCGGCTCTTTTTCCATCTGCAATTCTTCGGAGCTTTTCACCCGCATACAGAATTTTGAGTTCGCAAAGCCTGATGGTTCTGATCGTTGCATTTCATCCATGTCTCCGAAAGCATCTATCGTGGCAGCAGCCGTTTGTGCCGGAGCCTGCTGCTGAATAAACTGATTTGTAAATACTTCCGATGCGGCAGCGCGTTTTCTTTCCATAATATCCTCCCTGAAAAACAACCCGATCATATATTTTTTCGGCAATATTGTAGGGGTAAGCCCCTGTGCTTACCCTTGCAGCAGGGCAATCACAGGGGATTGCCCCTACAAAATATCAAAAACTTACCCTCGCAACAGGGCAATCACAGGGGATTGCCCCTACAAAATATCAAAAAACTTACCCTCGCAGCAGGGCAATCACAGGGGATTGCCCCTACAAAATATCAAAAATTTTGCGGACAGGTACTTATGATGATCCCGTTTTCATAACTACGGAATCTTCCTTTGTGTTTAAGAAGTTTTCAATTCTTCATTGGGCTTACTCTGCCCATACATCTTTTTATACATTTCATCATGGGTGGGCTTGCTGATTTGCAAAAATTTGCCCAGAATCACGCCCTTGTTGAAATCAATGTCAGCTTCGGCAGGATTTGCGCCGTTTCTGATGATGGTCTTTTCATAGTACTTTTTCAAGGTATCCAGCGACTTTTCCTTATTTCGCCGCCCGAAATTCACCGGACACGGAGAAAGCGCCTCGATAAACGAAAACCCTTTGTGCCGAATTGCTTCTTCAATCGAATCCGCCAAATCGCGGGCGTGCAGCATGGTCCATCTGGCAACATAAGTGGCGCCCGACGCATACGCCAAGAGCGGCAGATTAAACGGCGTTTCAGGATTTCCGGCAGTGGTGGTGGAAGATTTTGCACGATGCGGCGTTGTGGCAGCCACCTGTCCGCCGGTCATGCCGTAGGTCAGATTATTCACGCAAATTACCGTGATGTCCATATTGCGCCGGGCAGCGTGGATAAAATGATTTCCGCCGATGGCAAACAAATCGCCATCTCCTGAAAACACAATCACATTGAGTTCGGGCTTTGCCATCTTGATTCCGGTGGCAAACGGAATGGCTCTTCCGTGTGTGGTGTGAAACGAATCAATATTGATGTATCCGGCGCCGCGCCCCGAACAGCCGATTCCGGACACCATCGAAAATTTGTTGTAGGGAATGCCGGTCTGCTTGATGGCTGTCAGGCAGGACGAAAAAATCGAACCTGTGCCGCATCCCGAACACCAGATATGCGGAATCCGATCCATGCGGACAAGGTCTTCCAACGGATGGGTTGGCTGAATTTCCGGTCTGTTTTTCATCAGAAAGCCTCCTTTAAGATTTTCAATACATCATCCGGCGGAATAATCGATCCGCCCGGATGTCCTGCAAGATAAGCAGGCGTCGGAGCCGCGCATCGCTCAACTTCTCTTGCTATCTGCCCCATATTGATTTCAACCGTAACAAAGCCTTTGACCCGTTTTGCAAGTTCACGGATTTTATCATCCGGAAAGGGCCAGACCGTAATCAGGCGCAAAAGTCCGGCTTTGATGCCCATAGCTCTGGCTTCTTCAACCGCAGTATAACTGGTTCTGGCAGAAACGCCGTAAGAAACAATCACAAATTCAGCATCATCTAACAGATATTCTTCAGTCATAATAATATCGTCAAGGTTGTTTCTGATTTTTCCGAGCAGCCGGTGCATCATTTCTTTCTGGGTGTCAACAGACATGACCGGATAGCCTTTTTCATTATGGGTCAGACCGGTTACATGAACATTGTATCCATCCCCGATAGCCGGCATGGGTGCAACGCCGTTGGGTCCGGGCTTATACAGCTTAAATTTATCTTTGCGCCCGGTCGGCTTGGGGCGGGAAAGGGTTTTTATTTTGGAAGCTTCCGGAATAACAACCTTTTCGCTCATGTGTCCCACAATTTCATCCGACATGATAAAGACCGGGGTGCGGTATGTTTCGCTTAAATTAAACGCGATAATGGTCAGGTCAAACATTTCCTGCGGCGATGACGGGGCAAGCGCGATGATTTCATAATCGCCGTGAGATCCCCAGCGTACCTGCATCATGTCTGCCTGTGCGCCGTGCGTGGGAAGTCCGGTTGACGGTCCGCCTCTCTGCACATTGACCACCACGCAGGGCGTTTCGGTAACAATTGCCAATCCTACGGTTTCCATCATCAGGCTGAAGCCGGGTCCTGATGTTGCGGTCATGGTTTTGATGCCTGTCCATGCCGCGCCGAGTATGGAGGTCATGGCAGCGATTTCATCTTCCATCTGAATAAAAACGCCGCCGACATGCGGCAGCCGTACAGAGATATGCTCTGCGACTTCTGTGGCAGGCGTGATGGGATAGCCTCCGAAAAACCTGCACCCGGCAGCAATCGCGCCTTCGGCGCAAGCCTCGTCTCCGTTGATAAAATGAGTTCCGGTAAGAATCTGTGGTTTCATATAGGCGCCTCTACGGTAAAAATAGCAAACTCAGGACAAAGCAGCTCGCAGTAATGACAGTTCAGACAGTCTTCGTTTTTCACTGCCGGCGGATGATAGCCTTTTGCATTGAATTCTTTGGAAAATTCAAGGTTCTTCCGCGGACAGTATTCGATACAATAGCCGCAGCCTTTACATCTGTCTTTCAAAATACAAACCGTACCCCGGATAACCTGTACGTCTTCGGAATCAAGCGGAACCCGCCAGTATTTCATAAGCCCTGCCTTAAAAATGATTATCTGATTTGTTTTTCATGAACACCCCTCCCCCGGCCCCTCCCCTGAAAGGAGAGGGGAGACCCCACCCCCACCCATCCCTGAAACGGAGAGGGGAGTAGTAATGATGTGATGTCTCCCCCTTCCCTTTCAGGGAAGGGGGCCGGGGGGTTAGGTGAGTTTTGGTATTATATGCGATTTTCGGAAAAATCAACAAAAATTATTTTCATATCTTATGATTCATCATAATAATTTCTGAAATACGATTGTTTGGCTTGCATCATAAATAAAATTATGTTAGAAGGCAATTATTCGGGGTGTGGCGCAGTCTGGCAGCGCGCCTGCTTTGGGAGCAGGAAGTCGGAGGTTCGAATCCTCTCGCCCCGACCACCGGATTTCCGCTGTTTTTTTTCCACGCAGTCCGCTTGCATTTTTGTCTGCTTCAATATATCATAAAATCTAATCGGTTGCACATTTAGGATTGAAATATTTTTTATCTGAGTTTTTGAGGGTTTCATTAATGAAATTCAGCATCATCAACATCATCGTATCCGCGCTTCTTCTGGTCAATGTGAGTTCTGCCCATTGTGATGAAGCCATTGTATCCGCCAAATTATCAGAAGAATTCAGATGGCTTAAAGAAGAAAGCTATGTCTGGAGCGCATCCAAATATGAGCAGAAAACTTCGGAAGCCCCATCGTTGCTCAGCATTATCAGCTCTGATGAGATCAGAAAATTCGGCTATCGCCATCTTGCGGATATTTTGCAGAGCGTCAGCGGATTCTATATCACGTATGACCGGGACTATCACTATGTCGGCGTAAGAGGATTCAGGCTTCCCGGAGATTACAACACGAAAATTCTGCTCCTGATTGACGGACATCGGATCAACGATAATGTCTATCAGCAGGCGTTTATCGGAGAGGATTTTCCGGTGGATATTGATCTGATTGACAGAGTTGAAATTACCAGAGGATCCGGCTCATGTCTTTACGGAGGCGAGGCGTTTTTCGGAGTTGTCAATGTCATTACCAAAAAAGCAAAACATATCAACGGCGTTGAAATATCTGCCGAAGGCGGTTCGCTTGATACTTACAAAGGCAGATTGAGTTACGGCAAAAAATTTTCCGATAATGCAGAGATATTGTTTTCTGCCTCCGGTTATGACACTCAGGGAAATAAACAATTATATTACAAAAAATTTGATGATCCGGCGACAAATAACGGAATCGCGGAAAATCTTGACGGAGATAAATACAACAAGCTGTTTTTAAAAATGTCTTACAATGATTTCACGTTCACCGGCGTTCACAGTTCCAGAAACAAAGATGTACCCACCGCTTCTTTCGGCGCGTGGTTCGACAAACCATACTGTTCGATTGACAGACGCTCATATTCGGAACTCAGATATGACCATTCGTTTGATAAAGATACGCACGTTTCTTCGCGGTTTTATTATGACCGCTACACCTATTACTCA
The DNA here is from genome assembly GCA_020718925.1 of Desulfonema limicola. Classification (GTDB taxonomy): domain Bacteria; phylum Desulfobacterota; class Desulfobacteria; order Desulfobacterales; family DYRC01; genus DYRC01. The sequence goes on along the minus strand of DYRC01000008.1, from coordinate 13,077 downwards.
GAATATCCTTACGAAGGAATGAGAGAAGATGAAAGCTCATACCTGTATTACAATCGGGAAAGAGATGTTTCGGAATGGATCGGCAGCGAACTGAAACTGACCCGGAAAATAAACAATCGGAATAATTTTACCATCGGTTCGGAATATCAGTATAATATTCATCAGGATATGACCTCTTATGATGATGACCCGTATCAGATCACCATAGACAGTCAGAATAAATCAGGAATATGGGCGGTTTATTTTCAGAATGAATTTAAGCTCAGGGACAATCTCATTTTAAACGGCGGACTGCGCTATGATCACTATGAATCTTTCGGCGGAACATTCAATCCGAGACTTGCGCTGATTTACAGCCCGTTTGATAAAACAACCGTGAAGCTGATTTACGGAACAGCCTTTCGTGCGCCGAATATCTATGAGTTGTTGAGCGATGATATGGCGCATGGCAGCGTTACGCTTCGTCGTCCTGAAAAAATCACCACATCCGAAATCATTCTTGAACAACGCTTCGGAAAATATCTTCAGGGCGGTGTTTCCGGCTTTGTTTATAATATTGACGGACTGATTACTCAGGTTCCGTTTATCGAAACATGGACGACGTTTGAAAATACAGACGATATTTCAGCCAAAGGCATTGAAGCGGAACTTCGCACAAAATGGGAAAACGGTTTAAGTGCTTCTGTGAATTATACGTTTCAGGAACTCAAAAACACAAAGACAGATGATGTTCTACCTAATTCTCCCCGACATCTGATAAAGGCAAATCTTGTTATCCCATTGATTTCAGATAAGATTTTCATTTCTTCACAAGGGCAGTACATGAGCCTTAGAAAAACCATAACCGGAAATGACATTGAGGATTATTTTATAATGAATACCGGTTTGTTATGTACAAATATCATAAAAAGACTTGAATTTTCCGCCAGCGTTTATAATCTGTTTGACAAAATTTACGCAGATCCGGGTTCTGAAGAGTTTCGTCAGGAAATCATAGAACAGAACGGGCGCACATTCCGATTTAAACTGACATATTCGTTTTAAGTATCGGATAAATATCATTATTCGATCCATCCTGCTTTCAAACCCACCTAACCCCCCGGCCCCCTTCCCTGAAAGGGAAGGGGGAGACATCATCGGTACTTGTAATGTTAGCCGGAATATTCTGAAAATCTGTCTATGTACATCATCTCCGATGTATCAGATTAGGAAATAAAATCCTCAATTCAATTACAACTGCACGTTTTCGGCTGCATTGCCAGCTTATACTGAAAACTGTCCTCAAGTGCCTGCCAACTGGCTTCAATAATGTCCTCAGATACGCCGATGGTATTCCACAACTGATCGTGTTCTCTTGATTCTATGAGAACGCGGACTTTTGCCGCAGTTCCGTCTCTGCCGTCAATAACCCTCACCTTGAAGTCCACCAACTGCATCGCTTCAATATCCGGAAAGAATTTACGCAGCGCTTTACGCAAGGCATTGTCTAATGCACTGACAGGTCCGCTTCCTTCGGCAGCCGTTATTTCGTAATCATTTCCTACGGATATCTTGACCGTAGCATGGGCGGAACAAGGCTTATCCTTATCTTTCTCAACGGTTACGCGAAAAGATTCCAAATCAAAGCAAGGCTTGAACTGATCTGTGAATTTTTCAAGCAGAATCTTGAACGACCCTTCGGCAATATCAAACTGATAGCCTGCCTGCTCCATGCGCTTGACTTCGGAGATGATTTTTTTAGCATCAAATCCGTTGTGATTCAGTTCGATACCCAGTTCTTTTGCCTTGTATTCGACATTGCTTTTGCCTGCCAAATCCGACATCAGCACCCGCCTGCGATTGCCCACTGTTTCAGGCACAAGATGCTCATAAGCCCGCGGGTCTTTCAGAATCGCGCTGACATGAATGCCGCCTTTGTGGGCAAATGCACTTCGCCCAACAAATGGCTGATTATTTGCCGGAATCATGTTAGCCGTTTCAGATACGAATCGTGAGAGCTTGAGCAGCTTTGCAAGATTTTCTTCCGACATGCAGGGATACTGCATTTTAGTACATAAAATCGGAATGATAGATGTCAGATCCGCATTGCCGCATCGCTCTCCGTATCCGTTTATTGTCCCCTGAACCATTACGGCGCCGGATTTTACGGCGGTAATGGCGTTGGCAACTGCAAGTCCGCAGTCGTTATGCGTGTGAATGCCCAATCTGACGGGGTGTCCGTCAAACGCATTCTGCACATCTTTCAGGGCAGCTTCTATATCAAACGGCATGGTTCCGCCGTTGGTATCACATAACACAAGAATATCCGCGCCGCCGTTCATTGCGGCTCGCAAAGTCAGAATGGCATATTCCCGATTTGTCCGATATCCGTCAAAAAAATGTTCGGCATCATAAATCACTTCACGCCCATGCTTTTTCAGATACGCCACAGTTTCAAAAATCATATTCAGATTTTCTTCCAGCGTATTGCCCATGATTTTAACATGCAAATCCCATGTTTTGCCGAAAATAGCGACTACCGGCGTATCACTTTGAATTAATTCGTAAAGATTCGTATCATCGCCTGCCATGATGCCGGGTTTTCGGGTAGATCCGAATGCAACCAGCTTGGCATTTCTGAATCTGACTTGTTTTGCCAGTTCAAAGAACAGCTTATCTTTGGGATTGGAACCTGGCCAGCCACCTTCGATATAATGAATGCCGATGTCATCTAATCTCCGGGCAATTCGGATTTTATCGTCTGCTGAAAAATTGATGTTTTCTCCCTGAGTTCCATCCCGCAAGGTGGTGTCATACAAAAGCACGGATTCCATAATATTTCTTCCTTTGTCAAATCTTTAAAAATAAAAAATCCGCTACCAGCTGCAAGGCTGATAACGGATTCTATTTATTTTCAAATAGTTAAAAAAATTAAGCCATTACCTACCCCTGCCTTCACCGAGGATAATAATCCCGGTAAGGATAATGCTGATGAGGTTAATAATGGATATAAGCTGATTCATAATTCCTATATATCAGGCGTTCATCTGTTTGTCAAACAGTTTCTATACCCTGTATTGACAGTTTTTATGAGAACTCTGAGAACAGGGGTAAAAAAATATTATAACGGATAACGCCCCGTTTCATCGCAGTAAACTTTTGCATGAAAACACCGACATCACAATAATGCCGGTGTTTATTGAGATCGGAAATTGAAAGCAGCTTTAAATCATAGACAAAACCTGATTCACCAGCTTTTCAATGCCCACTGCCACATCCTTTATGCCGGGTCCCAGCATATACGCAGGCGTACTGACAATCTTGTTTTTCTGATCGATATGGATCATATCCACGCTGCATGATTTGTGTTTCGCGCCTGTTTTTTCAATGGCGGCGGCTGTTCCCGCATCTGTGCCGATAGTAACTTCGGGTTTTTTATCCGCAAGTGCTTTTGCAACGGTGGCAGGCGCAATGCAGATAGCGCCGACAGGCTTGCCCGCAGACAGCATTTCTTCCAAAATCCGCTTCACGTCAGGCTGAACCGTTGCTTCGGGTCCTTTGACAGCAAAATCGCTTAAATTTTTAGCCGCGCCGAATCCGCCGGGAAGAATCAGCGCGTCCATCTCAGACGCCTTGACATCTTTCAGATTCCTGATGTTTCCTCTGGCAATTCTCGCTGACTCGGTCAGAACATTGCGCTTCCCGCCGGATGTCTGCGTCAGATGATTGACCACCTCAAACTCCGTATCAGGCGCCATGCAGATTGCTTCCGCGCCTGCTTTGTCCAAAAACAGCAGCGTCAGGACAGATTCATGAATCTCAGCCCCGTCAAACACGCCGCACCCGGATAATAACACGCCGACTTTTTTTGCCATGATATAACTTCCCTGTTTTGTTTATTGAAAATAATAAATATCAAATCTTAATTAATTTTATATCCTATTTCAGCAGATTTGTCATGTCAAATCTGAGTTTTTATATGAACTTCATGCGGTTGCAACGCTTAAATCGAATATCTCTTGAATTACAGCATAAAATCGCTTAAACTTATTATCATTTCTCCTCTCTGCTTCGGAGAGGGGCTAAGGGAGAGGTCTCAATATGAAACTGTTTGACAGCCACTGTCATTTGGATGATCGCGCATATCAGGAAGATACAGATGCGGTAATCGCCAACGCCCGTGCCGCCGGAGTTCAAGCGATGATGATTGTGGGCATTCATCAGAAAAGCTCGGAAAAAGCCGTTATGCTGGCGCAAAAGCATGACGGGCTGTGGGCGTCTGTGGGCGTTCATCCGCATGATGTAAAGAATTGTTCTGAAAAAACAATGCAATATCTTCAAAAGCTTGCCCAAAATCCCGAAGTTCGGGCGTGGGGAGAAATCGGGCTGGATTTTAACCGCATGTATTCGCCCCAAAAAGATCAGGAAACATGGTTTATCCGGCAGCTTGCGATTGCAGATGAATTGAACTTGCCGATCATTTTCCATGAAAGAGACAGCAACGGGCGGTTTCTTGAAATCTTAACCGCATATCCGGGCAAAAACCGGAAAGGCGTGGTGCATTGTTTCAGCGGCAGTCGGAAAGAGATGGAGCAGTATCTTGCGCTAGGCTTTTATATCGGCATTACCGGCGTTGTAACCATCAAAAGCCGGGGAGAAGAGTTGCGAAAGCTCGTTCCGCTGATTCCGGCAGATCGGCTTTTAATTGAAACCGATGCGCCGTATCTTACGCCGACCCCTGAAAGAAATCATTATCGGCGCAACGAACCTGCGTTTGTCAAATCGGTGTTTTTAAAGGTGGCTGAAGTCAGACATCAGGATCCGGTCAATCTTGCTGAAATTCTGTGGGAAAATACCTGTCGCTTGTTTGAGATCCGATAGGAGAGAGCCATGTCAAAATTTTCATATCAGGCATTCAATGACAGTGGAAAGCTGGTTTCCGGCACCATTGATGCTGATTCTGATACTATGGCAAATAATCTTATTTTGGCGCGGGGGCTTATCCCTTCCAAAGTAAAAAAGGAAAAACAGGTGGCGGTAAAAGGCAGAGAACTGAGTCTGACAGAGCTGCTGACGCCAATCAAAACCCGCGATAAGATTCTGATGACCAAGCAGCTCAGGACCATGCTCAAAGTCGGGGTTCCGATGATAAAAATGCTTCAGATTCTTGAAGATCAGACCGAGCATGTGCGGCTGAGAAACGTGATCAGTTCTATTTCCAAACATATCACCGAAGGCTCAAAGATTCACGAAGCGTTTGCAAAACATCCGACTGTGTTTCCGCCGTTGTATTGCGCCGCGCTTCAAGCCGGAGAAGCCAGCGGCTCATTATCCGAAGTGCTGGATAGGCTGATTTATATCATGGAGCATGAACATAAAATCAGAGGAGACATCAGAGCCGCGCTTCAATATCCGATATTTGTTATGGCATTTTTAACCGTAGCGTTCTTTTTTCTGCTGATCTTTGTCATACCCAAATTTGTTCACGTCTTTAAAAGCGCCAAAATCAAGCTTCCTATGCCCACGCAGATGTGTATTCTGCTGTATGAATTTTGGCATAGCTACTGGTATCTCGCCATAGCCGGAGCCGCGGGAACTTTCGCTGCTATCGGGATTTATCTTAAAACAGAGAACGGAAAATATGTCAGAGATACGATTCTGCTGAAACTGCCGCTGGTGGGCGAACTGCTGATCAAAACCGCCATGTCGCGCTTTGCAAGCATTTTTTCTATTTTGCAGTACAGCGGCGTTCAGATACTTGAATCGTTTAAAATTATTGCCAATGCTATCGGAAACAAAGCGGTTTCGCGTGAATTTGACCGAATCAGAGAACAGATTGAAAAAGGGAGCAGTATTTCAGCGCCTTTGAAAGCTGCCAAATATTTTACGCCGATGGTGGTGAACATGATTGCTATCGGAGAAAAAACAGAAAAACTTGATGAAATGCTGTCTGATGTTGCCCAGCATTATGATGCGGAAGTAGAATATGCAATGAAAACCCTGTCCGAATACATAGGTCCTGTATTGACTATCTGCATGGCTGCCATTGTCGGCTTTTTTGCGCTGGCAATTATGATGCCTATGTGGGATCTTGCTCAGATACCGAAATAACCCGATAAATACAGATTTGAAAACCATGAAAGATAAACATTATCATATCAGTCTTTATGTTATTATCCCGGTAATTTTTTCCGGATACGCGCTGTTGTCCGCTATCCTGAGTTACAGATTGCTCCAGTATTGCTCAAAACACGGATTATATGAAGGTGATCCTTTTTTCTGGCTGTCGGTCATTGTCATTGCTATCGGATGCCTCATCGGGCTGGCGATTGTCTGGGTTATCTTAAAACCTGTGGAAGCATTTATTGAAAAAGCCAAACAATTGGCGTCCATTTCAAATGACGATCTGAATCATAAAAAAGGAACCGGGCAGCTTGATCATATTACCAGAGTATTTGAGCAGGTAACTACGGTGCTGTCAATGGTGGATGCGCGGCAGTTATTTCCTGAAATTATTGCCGAAAGCAAAGCCATGCGCGGCGTTCTGGGGCAGATTATCAAGGTTGCCTCTACGGATTCTACGGTGCTGATTCTCGGCGAAAGCGGCACCGGCAAAGAACTTGTGGCAACCAGCATTTACAGACACAGCAACCGCAAAGCCAAACTCTTTATCAAGTTCAACTGCACGGCTGTCCCGGACACACTTTGGGAATCCGAACTTTTCGGGCATGAAAAAGGCTCGTTCACCGGCGCGACCGCAAGAAAGCTGGGAAAATTTGAAATGGCAAACGGCGGCACGATTTTTTTAGATGAAATCGGCGATATGCCTTTGGAAACACAGGCAAAAATTTTGCGTGTGCTTCAGGAACGTGAATTTGAGCGTGTCGGCGGAAATGAAACCATCAAAGTAGATGTCCGCTTTATTGCTGCCACCAATAAGGATTTGAAAAAAATGGTGGAGGATAAAAAATTCAGAGAAGACCTCTATTTCCGTCTGAATGTGTTTTATATCCACATTCCGCCGTTAAGAGAAAGACCTGAAGACATTTCTGTTTTAACAGAATATTTCTGCAAGGTTGCGCCGAAACCGGTAACGATTTCTCCGATAGCCCTGCAACTGCTGATGTCTGATTCTGCGTGGTCCGGCAATATCCGTGAACTTCAGAATGTAATTGAACGCGCATCCGTGATGTGCGAGAACGGCGTTATCGAACCCAAACATCTGCCTGAAAGCATTATAAAAAATCCGATTATCCGAACGATTCGCCATGATCCGGATAGCAGCGGAGATGATCCGAATGCGCCGAAAACAAATCTGAATCTGGATCAACAACTGGAGGAAATTGAAAAAGCCATGATTATCGAAGCGCTTCGTCAGGGCGGAACGCAGGTCAGAGCCGCAGAAATATTGGGAATCAAGCCGCGGGCATTGTGGCATCGGATAGGAAAATACGATATTAATCCCAAATTATTCAGAAGCAACTGAGGTGTTTGTGATGACAGTGAAAATAAAGATTATTGCCACCGGCGGTACGATGGACAAAATCTATTTTGACAAAAAAAACGATTACCAGATAGGTGATCCGCAGGTTACACAGGTTCTGAACGTTGCCAATGTCGCCTTTGAGTATGAGGTGGTATCTTTGCTGAGAAAAGACAGCCTTGATTTGACTGATGATGATCGCCGGCTGATTTATGACACCATCAGCAATGACAAATTATTTCGCCATTTTGTGATAACTCACGGCACAGATACGATGGTTTTGACGGCAAAAATTCTTCAACCGATCCCGGATAAGGTTATCGTTCTGACCGGATCCATGCAGCCTGCCCGATTCATGGTCAGCGATGCGGTGTATAATATCGGCAGCGCAATGACTGCGGTTCAGCTTCTCCCCAATGGCGTATATATTGCCATGAACGGCAGAATTTTCACGCCGGATAATGCCCGGAAAAATATTGAGATGAATTGTTTTGAGGAAATATCATAGATTCACCTCATTCAGTAGCACCTCCACCAGTTTTTCCTGCGGAAATTTCCGAATGACCTTGCCTTTTTTGAACAAGATGCCGATGCCGTCTCCGCCTGCAATGCCGATGTCTGCTTCTTTTGCCTCGCCGGGACCATTGACCACGCAGCCCATAATTGCAATTTTTATCGTTGAGGCACTGGTCAGAAGCGCGGTTTCCACCTGATTCAAAATATCAAACAGATTGATTTTACACCGCCCGCAGGTGGGGCAGGAGATGATTTCCGGACCTCTGCGCCGAATATCCAATGCTTTTAAAATTTCATATCCTGTCCGCACTTCTTCAACCGGATCGCGGGTCAGAGAAACCCGAATGGTATCGCCGATGCCTTTTGCCAATAACATCCCGATTCCCAAAGAAGATTTCACAATGCCCGGATACAAGCCCCCGGCTTCGGTTACGCCGACATGAAGCGGATAATCTGTTTTTGAAGACAACAATTGATATGCCTGAACCGTGCGAGCCACATCCGAAGCTTTGATGGAAATCTTGATGTCGTGAAAATTATAAGATTCAAGCAACTGCACATGCCGCATCGCGCTCTCCACCATTGCTTCAGGGGTTGCGCCGCTGTATTTTTTCAAAATATCTTTTTCAAGAGATCCGGCATTAACGCCGATTCGGATAGGAATCTGCAAATCTTTGGCGCAATCCACCAGCAATTTGACCTTTTTCTGACTTCCGATATTGCCGGGATTAAAGCGCAATCCATCCGCGCCTGCCTTTGCCGAAGCAATGGCAAGCCGATAATCAAAATGAATATCTGCAATCAGAGGAATCGAAATCTGAGCTTTGATTTTGGCAATGGCAAGCGCGGCGTCTTCATCCGGCACTGCCACGCGGATAATTTCACAGCCCGCGCTCTCCAGCCGCCGGATTTGCGCGACAGTGGCGTCAACATCCTGAGTAAAGGTGTTGCACATGGATTGAACGGCAATCGGCTCACTGCCGCCCACTTTGACATTTCCCACGCTGATCTGACGGGTATGTTTTCGGTTCGATACAAAAGACATGATTATTGAGGTCCCAGTTCTTTTTCAGCAATCGGAACAGATACCGGCGGTGCTTCTGCTGTCGCCTGTTTTGCCGGGCTTGCAAATCCGTAAGCAGATTCAAATTCCGCCAATGCCTGATCTGCCAATGCAGACTGCTCTGCTTCTTTCAATTCAACTTCGGACACATCCAGCCCGGATGCAGCAACGCGGGCGCGTCCCGCAGCTTTGTCCCGGCGTTCATTCAGATACTCTTCCATGCGATTTAAGGTATCGCCCGAATTTCCGATGCCGGTAATCATGCCGGATGCCATTTCCTGAAGTTCTGCCTGAGCTTCCAGCATCTCCGCTTCGGAAATCTTCAGATTAAGCTTTTCAATCTTGCTTCTGGCTTCCTGAACCGTAATATCTCTGGTTTTGACCAACTTTTTATAGGTGTCATCCGCAGCCGTCAACTGCCCACGATTTTCATCCAACTGCTCTTTGACGGTCTTTAACTGAAGCGCGATCTGCCCGGCAACCGCGCGATTTCCCGCCTTGATATTTGCCGCAACTTTTGCTGCCAATTCCTGCTCTTTTTTCTCCAAAGATTTGACCTGACGCATCAGCCGCTCCACAAATGCCGCATGTTGCGAAAGGCTTTCATTGAACTGGGCAATCTGTACTCTCAAATTTTCTTTTTCAGCTTCAATCAGGGCGCGGGGATTGGTTCTTTCAAGCCCGCTGATAAACAATCCGATAAATCCTTGAAACACATTCAACAAACGTCTGAACATGACTTTTCTCCTTCAAAATGGTTTTTCATAAAATAACGCCATTTCACAATTTACACAATCAAAATCTAATCGGAATTTCCGACCATCTTCATCTGTCAGATATAAGCACTCCCTCTCTCCGATGGGGGAGAGGGCTGGGGTGAGGGGTGGTTTTCCGTTGCACCGCCCCAACTCATAATTAAGGCAATATTTTGTTGTCATTAGCTTTTTCCCGTGCATATCCAAACCGGATTCTGCCGCAGGCATGATGCGGTCAACGCCATGACGCTGATAAAACTTTTTTGCTTTCTGATTCAGCACATTGCCCGAATAGGAGAGTTCGGTTTCAGGATATGCCGCGTCATTGGGAATAACGCGCTTTTTTATGATCGGACGGTGCTGTTGACGCGCCTGAGATAATTTTTCCAAAACATTGCGGCGCAAGGCATTTAATTCAGATAAGGGAATAAACCAAGAATCTGTAAGATTTAAGACAAGTTCAGCACAGACAAACTCCGTGCCGCCGAATTTGGCAAGCTGCTTTTCAATTGCTGATTTTGCCTGCTCTTTTTTATCCGCTGGCTGCTTTTGGCATGACACACAAACTTCGGCACTGATTCCGTCTTCATCTTTAGCCGTCAGAGAAAATCCATCCGGCGTTTCATCAAGAATCAGGCTGACCTCAATGCTTCGGACTGCCCGGCTCTTCTTCAATTGGCTCAGAAACGCATGATCGTGATTTCGATAAATCACAACACCTTTTTCAATGCCGCTTATTTTTTCAGGATAGATTTTTTTACCATCCGCCTTATTGATTGAAGTTCCGCAAAGCTGCTGATTTTTATCAAAAAAGCAGATGCCATCACCCGCGCAGATACTCCCTCTCTCCGTTTCGGGGAGAGGGTCGGGGAGAGGGGTAAAATGATCTTTGGCAGCAGAAATCACGCGCCCGATTTTTTCCCCCAGCGACTTGGGCGTATCCCATGACGCAAGCGATTTATGCCTTCCCCGAATAAAATACCGGCTGTATCCCCGATTAAAGGTTTTGTGCGGATCAGGCAGAAAATCAATGACGCTTTTGCCGGATGAGCTTTTTTTCAGATTCATCTCTTGCAGAATCAAATCCAATTTCTGGCGATAAAAGCTTACGATATTCATCACATAGCTTGTATCTTTGAGCCGCCCTTCGATTTTAAATGACGTAATGCCTGCATCAATTAAGTCTTTAAGATATTCTGAAAGATTCAGGTCTTTTAAGCATAGAAGATGACGCGGGGCGGAAAGGATTTTTCCGTTTTTATCGCTTAAACTGTATTTTCTGCGGCAGGGCTGGGCGCATTGTCCACGATTGCCGCTCCTGCGTCCGATGGCATAACTCAGATAGCATTGCCCGCTGTATGACACGCACAACGCGCCGTGAACAAAACATTCAAGTCCGATTTGCGTATGGCTGCGGATGTCTCTGATGCGGTCAAGATCAAGTTCGCGGGCTAAAATCACCCGCTCAAAGCCGACCTTTTCCAAAAACGCTGTCTTTTCGGCTGAGGTATTGTGCAATTGTGTGCTGGCAAACAAAGGAATCGGCGGCAGATTGCATTCGAGCAATCCCATATCCTGAATAATCAGCGCATCAATGCCCGCATCATGCAATTGGGCAATAAGATTGACCGCATCCGGGATTTCTTCATCGCGCAGCAGCGTATTCAGCGTTACATAAACCTTTGCAAAATATTTATGAGCATATCGGCACAAGGTGTAAATATCTTCAACGCTGTTGCCCGCGTCTTCGCGTGCGCCGAATTTTTTCGCGCCGATATACACCGCATCCGCGCCGCAGTTAATCGCCGCAATGCCGGTGTCCGCGTCTTTTGCGGGGGCTAAGAGTTCGATGGGATTTGAGGGATTCATTTGATTTTGTTATCATCTCCGGCAACTGTTAATCATCATGGTCGGCTCTGTTTTTCATTTCAAATATCAGTTGTTTTTCCCGATCCAATTCATTTCTCAGTTCTTCTTCTGTCGGGAGAATCAGCCGATATTTGGAAGCAAAAAGCTGTTCACTTCCTTTTAAAACCGAATACTTCACTGTGGTTTCATCTTTACTTGTACAAAGTATGATGCCGATGGTGGGATTGTCATCTTCTCCGCGCTTCAAATCATCAAACATCCGCACATACATATCCATCTGCCCGATATCCTGATGTGTAAGCTTGTCAATTTTCAGGTCAATCAGGACAAAGCACTTGAGCAGGTAATTATAAAAAACAAGGTCAATATAAAAATGAGAAGTTTCGGTACTGATGCGGAACTGCCTGCTTACAAACGAAAATCCCTTGCCAAGTTCCAGAAGAAACTGCTGAAGGTTGTTGATAATTGCCCTTTCAAGCTCTTTTTCGGATGTTGACATATTTTCAGGCAGTTGCAGAAATTCCAGAACATAAGGGTCTTTGATAAATTCGGTCGGCAGTTGTTTTTCAAACGCTTTCTGATGCTGTAATGCCGCTTGTTTATCGGGAGTCATTAAGAGCCTTTCATACCAGAGCGTGTTGATATTGCGCTCAAGTGTCCGGGTACTCCAATTCTGTTCTGCCGCTTCTGAGATATAGTATTTGCGGGCTTTGGGATTATCCACACGCATAATCAGGCGGTAATGACTCCAAGTCAATTCGCTACGCAGTGTGTAGCGAATCTCATTTTCGGGAAATGTCAGATAAAATTGACGGAAATTTTTGAGATTTGCCTCTGAAAACCCCTTCCCAAATTCGGCAGCCAATTGTTTTGAAAGCTCTCTGATAAGCTGTTTGCCATATTCGGCTCGGACTTCTCCTTGCTGTTCTTCCTGCACAATGCGCCTTCCGATATGCCAGTAAGCCTCTGTCATAGCAAAATTTATGGCAGTGTAAGTTTTACTGCGGGCTTGCCGAAGAATTTGGCGGATGTCATTGACTATCAGGTTCATAATTTATTGCCATCTCCTGCTGCAAGTGTGCTGTCTATAACATCTCCTCCGGCATGAATGCTTCTGTCTTCAATTTTTTCAGCCTGAACAATTTTCTCAATATTAAGTTGAATCTGTGGCTTATTCATATACATCGAAATTACTTCCATCAAACTTTCCTGTTTTCCTTCTAACTTTTTGATTTTCATCTCATAATCAAGCGTTATCTGTCTGATAGCTTCATCCGCATAATCCTTATGAAGAATTGTAAAAACCGCATGAGGCTGTCCGCGTGAATGAAAGCTGTCTAATTTCAATTCAAATTCAGGATGTTTTTCATTGATTGCCTGAACAACTTTGTCTATGACAATCACATCAATGG
>DYRC01000127.1:7400-10711 GCA_020718925.1 Desulfonema limicola | reverse complement strand
AGTTATCGGAAAAAAGCTGATCGGGCTTGAAAAGTAACACTTTTAATTACACCCTTTTTAACCTTTTTTGAGACTAATAAATACCTTATACTGCTCCTACCCGACAGAAGACCATATTACTGCGTAACTCATAATATTATAAGAAGAAAAATTTATCAGTCAATATAATACGACTATCCAATTTATCAGCACAAGCTTATCAAACTCCGAACTGCTGCTGATAAATCTTCTCCTGCTCATCTAAAATTTCCTGAAGGATTCTGATGTCTGTCATAGGATTCATCAGAACCGAACGCAGTACCACGATATCCTCGCAGCCTCTCCGCCTTAGCGTGGTTCTGGACACAAAGCTTTTGCCTGCCTCTCGCTGAAGCCGCTGAACCGTGATGTTGACATGATTGAGATAATCATTGATTTCAAGCTTTTGGTGATGATCTGCGGTTTTCCATTCGTTTTTCATATTTTCAGGAAAAATGCGGTAGGTGAGGATATTCAACTCCGGGGGGGTGGTCAGTTCAAACAGATGGCGTTTTCGGATTTCTTCGGCAAATGCTTTGGCAATTTCAATACCATGATCGATCAGCAGCGCGTATCCGCCCCTGCCCATGATTTCCAATGCACCGCTTAAAATCAGAGATGTTGCGGCTCTTGAGCCTTCCAGCGAGCGGATACCCAAATCCACAGAGCCGGGGCGGTTGATATATGCAGCATGATAGGCAATGGCATCCATGATCACCGGATCTTTGAAATACACCATGCCGCAGCTCATCGGCATATAAAATTGCTTGTGTCCGTCAATGGTTACGGAATCTGCCCGCTCAATGCCGGATAGCAGGTGACGGTATTTTTCAGACATCAGCGTAGGTCCGCCCCAAGCTGCATCTGCATGAAAATGAATGCTGTGTTCAGCGCATATATCGGCAATCTGCGGCAGGGGATCAACGGTTCCGGTTTCAGTGGCTCCGGCAATGCCCACAATCGCCAAAATCTTTGTCTGGTTATCTTTCTGAATTTCCCGAATTGCCGCTTCCAATTTGCTGATATTTATCCGGTTCTGAGAATCCACATCAATAGATAAAACATTGTCATGTCCGATGCCTAAAATTCCCCCGGCTTTTCGCAAAGAATAATGCCCCAGTTGAGACACCAGAATTACTGTCCGCCGAATATCGTAAGCCTGATATGCCGCAGCCATGCCCTGAGATTCAACGCCGTCAAAGCCGTTTTTGGGCTTGAACAGGACATTCCGGGCTGTCCACAATGCGGTAATGTTGGCAAGCGTACCATCATCTGTAAACCCGCCCAGCGTACTTTCCGGTTTCTGAATATGCTCGTCATAAAACGCATCGTCAAAGCCGTAAATCAGCCGGTGAATTTTTGCCAACGCCTGCCGCTCCGAAACAGATACGACTTTGGAGGTTTCCAGCTTGACCGGATTCTGATTCAAAGCACCCATGATGGTCTGAAGATGAACCATGAAAAACGGGATGGCTGAGGTCATGTGTCCGATAAAATACGGCGAAGACACATTGACCGCATGAGGCGCAATATCTTCAATGATGCTTTTAATCACATCTGCAAGTTTTTTGGAAGGATTTTGGCTGATGCGGCTGTCGGTAAATCGATCCGAGAGGTCTTTTAAGCTGGCTTCGCGGGTAATGCCGACATGCTGTTTTAAAAAATCGTGCAATCCGAACAGAATCTGCTCCATATATCTGACCAGAGCGGCTCCGGATTCCTCATTTTCAGGGCGGATAAAAATCCGCTGCAAGGTCTGCCAGTTGGCGAGCAATTCTGTTTTTTTATCAGGTTTCATTTCTCAATCATGGAAAGTAATTTTTTGGCTCTGATCGGGTCTGTTTTTTTCATCAACGAATACTGTTCGATTGCGCCGTCTTTATTGCCCATACTCAGATATTTGACGCCCAGACTGTAGCGGGCAGTGGCATAATCAGGATTGATGCGGATGGCATTCTGAAGTGCCTCAATGCTTTCCCTATGAAGCCCGAGTTTGCTGTAAGCATACGCCATATTATAATGAATCTGGGCAGTGCGCGGGGCGATTTTCAATGCACTTTTAAACGCATCAATCGCTTCTTTGTAAAGTCCGAGTTGGGAATAACTGAATCCCAAATCAAAATAAGATTTTATATAACTGGGATCAGACCGCAGAGAATCTTTGAACGCCTCTATCGCCTTTCGGTAAAGTCTGAGTTTTCCGTAATTGCAGCCCAGATTGTTGTGAAATACGGCATTATCCGGATCAATCTGAATGGCGCGTTTGCAGACTTCTATGGCTTCGGCATGATTTCCGAGCTTGTCGTAACTGCATCCGAGATTGTTGTAAAATGAGGCGTTGTTCGGTTCAAGCGTCAGGGCTTTTTTATAATATTCGATTTTCTCAAGATTTTCGGCAACATCTTTTACTTCGGAAATGGCTTTGTCATAACTCAGTTTGAACATATCCTTTTCTTTGCCATGACGATATTTTCTGAGTCTGTTGTGAACCAGCGATTCAGCTTTGTCGCAATCCGAAACTTCCGAATCATACGCGATGTATGGCTCGCCGCTCGGCGTGTGCGCCTCTTCTTTCCGCTTAGGTTTGATGCCGGTTTTGCCGATTTTGAGAATATTTTCTCCCTGCGCCGGATCAACCCATATATAAATGTATCCCTTGTTCATAAGCTGCTGTCTTTCTATCTGTCAACGCCATTCAATTAAGGCTTATAATATGATTAATTTCTTCCTAAGTCCAGTTAAAAGCGGAATATGAACATAATGCGGTTGAAAAAATATTCAGACGGCTATAATGTAAGAAAACAGCTTTTTTAACTTTCTGAATCATCAATTTTCTGATTTGAAAAAATCGGAATGGTATTTATGAAGTTACACAAATCATTCAGGAACGCTATATCATGAAACTGTATGATTGTAATTTTTCAGAAAAAGCTGTAAAAGAACTTCAGGATTACAGGGATCGTCAGGAAAACATCAGGCTAAAACTGAGATTACAACATATTGAAACTGTTAAAAACCGGCTTCGCGGAAAGAATATTACTTAATATTATGAGATCACATTCGGCGCGCAGGCATATTTTTTTACAAAAATGAACCGTAAGTCAGACAAAGCTATGGCTGAGAAAAAAAAAGATTCTGATGACCAAGGGATTTTCAGACCGTTTGAAAATCTGAAATCCCTGTTAGCAAAAAAATCAATATCCGTTGTTTCCAACCCCCCCCCGGAACGGATGGGGGAAACCCCTCCCCCTGCCCCTCCCCGAAACGGAGAGGGGAGACTCCAACCCCTCCCC
>DYRC01000127.1:0-7300 GCA_020718925.1 Desulfonema limicola | reverse complement strand
CCCCTCCCCGAAACGGAGAGGGGAGACTCCCCCCCTGCCCTTTCAGGGAAGGGGGACGGGGGGTTAGGTTACAATATCGAAAAATTGGAACAGCGATTGTTTGAAAAGGCAATGTCCGGCGTAACGCCTATTTCCAATCAAAAATATGCTGAGGAACGGATCCGCCCGGTCAAGCCCAAACCCCGGCAGGACTCGCCCCAAGACAATCTTAACGCCCTTGAAACACTTGTGAAAACAACCCAAGCCTTAGTCATTCGGACAATGGAAGATTATTTGCGGCTCAAGGGCTATAAATTCGAGTTTGACGTTGAAGAATTGGAGCGATTTTATTATGATCTGGTTCCGGGATTTTTCAGACCGTTTGAAAGTTTGGATTCTATGCTGCGGCGCAGACAGATTTATTCTCTGCCTCAGTATGCTCCCATAAAGAAAAAAACGTATTTTGCAAATACTGAGACTGATGAGCAGGCATATCAGAAAGCCATGCAGGGCGTTACACCGATGGTCAGAGAAAAATGTTTTCAGCCGGACGAAAAAGAACCGGAAATTCAACCAAGCCGGAGCGTTGATATTGAAAGCCTCCGGGCATTGGAAAATCTTGTAAAATACGGCTATGGCTTTACAATTGCCGATACTTCGGAGTATATAGAGGGAAGCGGCTGTCAGACGATTAATCCTGAACTGATACGGCGTCTGCATAGAGGAGATTTTTCCATACAGGCGCACCTTGATCTTCACGGGCTTGACGTGGAACATGCTCAGGAAGCGTTTGATACGTTTTTGGCAGAATCGGTGTTAGACAGCAGGCGCACGATTCTGGTGGTTCATGGGCGGGGATTGTCTTCGCCGGTAAAGCCGGTATTGAAAAACAAGGTCTGTGATTGGCTGACGCGCGGTCCATGGCGCAAATGGGTGATTGCGTTTTCCAGTGCGCGATCCTGTGATGGCGGCGCGGGCGCAACCTACATTCTGCTTAGGCATAAACCCTTAACCAAGCGACTCAGAAAAAAACATAAAGGGGATCAGGCATGAGTACGTCAGAATCCCGAAGTATCCTGATTGTTGAGGATAATCCGTTTAATCGGAAGCTGCTTCAGACGATTCTTGAGCAGGAAGGTTTTGTCGTAGAAGAATGCAAAAACGGAAAAGAAGCGATAGAGCGGCTTAAAGAAGAAAATTTTTATCTGATTTTTACCGATCTGCTGATGCCCGGCATGGACGGATTTGAGACTATCCGCAGAATCCGGGACATGGGCATTGCCACGCCGATTGTTACCACGTCTTCTATGAACTCCAAACAGGACCGTCAGCGATGCCTTGAAGCCGGAACAGATGATTTTCTGCCAAAGCCGATTCAGATAGCGCAGATTCGGGAACTGCTGAAAAAATATGAAAAAAATATACCGCAACCTCCGATGGCAAAAGATGACAACGAATGCACAGTTCATCCCATAAATGCGGCGTCTTATCGGATTTTACTGGTAGAAGAAGATGAAACTGTCGGCAGCCGGTATCAGCAATTTTTGGAAAAATTCGGATTTCGTACTATCCGCGTCTTTCACGGAGATAAGGCTTGGGAAATATTCAAACTTCATAACCGCGATTATGATATTATCATCAGCAATGTGTTCACATCCGGCATTGACGGGCTGGGGCTGCTGGTCAATATCAAGCGCGATTATCCTGACACTCTGGTATTTATCTATGCGGCAGAACATGATACAGATATGTTTCAGTTGGCTGCCCGGATTGGCGCGGACGGCGTTCTGACTCAGGCGGAGTTTGAAAGCAGCATGATTGCCATGATCGAATCTGCCATATATCGTTGCGCTCAGAAAACATCGCGGTCAACAGCGGCAAATACCGTGAATCAGGTACGCAAAGCCCAAGCCAATCTGATTCGGCTGGGATGCACCGAGCCTTGCAATACCATTGATATTGCCTATTCCCAACTGACGGACGCGGGCGGGGATGTGGCAGCCTGCCGCAGATTCAACTTAGCCGGACGGTGCGGCGTTGTGCTAGGCGATGTGTCCGGGCATAATGTGATGAGTTCTTATATCAGTGCGATTTTTTTAGGTATTTTAAGCTCTGTATGGAATAAACATCAGCATCCTTCGGAACTGTTAAGAAGCGTGAACGCGGAACTCAATAAAGCAGATTATGCCGATTATCATTTATGTGTCAGCGCGCTACTCTGGGATCGGCGGCGTGGGAAAGTAAAAATTGCCACTGCCGGAAATCCGGGCGCGCTTTGGGTGAAAAAAAAGAATAACGGCGATATGGATATTGAAGAATTGGGCGGCGGCGGCATGTGTCTGGGCTGGGTGAAAGAAGATTTTATGTTCACAGATTGTGAGATTGAGATAAAGCCCGGAGAATTTCTTTTTCTGTTTTCAGACGGCATTGATTCAAAGAACATTATTGATATTCTCAACGCTGATAAAGAACTGCTCCGCCGGAAGACTATCAAAGGAATAAGTCAGCAGATTCTTGATCGCATATTGGCAAAACAGGTACAGAAAGACGATATGATTCTGGTTACGCTGTCAGAGCCGGAAACCGTGCAGGATGCGGGGCTGCATTACAGCTTTCCGTCCACATTTAACGGCGTGGATGCGGCATGTCAGTGGGCTGCGGAAATAATCAGTTCTGAAAAAGTTTCAGACGGAAAAGATATGATTCTGGTGCTGCTTGCCATCCGCGAGGCATTGATTAATGCGATCAGCTATGGAAACGCATCTTTGCCGCAATCTTTTGTTGACTTGTCGTTATATGTCAGCCCGGAGGAATTGAGGGTAGATATTTCAGATGAAGGACCCGGATTTGCGCTTCCGGCAATTCTTAATAAAATAGAGCATATCCGAGTCGAACAATTGGGCAATCGGGGACTGGCAGTGATGAATTCAGTGTCCGATCAGGTCATTGTGAACGGCAGCACGATATCGTTGATATTTCGGAGGAATACATGAACATCAGAAAACAAGGCACGACATTAACCCTGATTCCCGAATCAGACCTGACAGCAGGCAAGATCGAAGAACTCAAGGATTATTTTATCGCGCAGTTAAAGCAGTATTCGGATTTTACCCATATTCAGCTTGATGCGGGCGGGATTGAGGTGGTGGATTCGCTGGGCGTGAATCTGATTGTCGGTCTTTATCGGGAAGCAATGAGCAGATCCGCCACCATTGAAATTATCGGCGCGGGTGAAAACTTTATCAAAGTGGCGAATTTCTTTCGACTGCCATCGTTATTTCCCATTAAAAAAGCGGAGGCATGATTATGCTGGAGCATGACGATCTTCTGAGCGGGTTTATTGAGGATTCGCAGCAGCATCTGCAAAGTATCGAACCTGATCTGCTTGCGTTGGAAAATGATGCGGCACAGATTGATCCGGACGCGGTCAACCGCATTTTCCGCAGCGTTCACAGCATCAAAGGGGCTGCCGGTTTTTTCGGGTTGCAGAATATCAGCAGACTCAGCCATGCGATGGAGAGCGTGTTGTCGCTTCTGAGAGAAAAGAAAATCGCGCCATCGCCTAAGCTTACCGACGCCCTGCTCTCCGGCGTGGACGCGCTCAAAGCCATGCTTGAAGATGTCAATGCCAGCGAGTCGGTTGATCTTCACGAAGCACTGGGCTATCTGAAGATACTTCTGAATGAAGATACAGTCCCTGAAACCAAGATTACGGTCAAAGAAAGAAGCGGGGGGCATGTGCAGTTGAGCGATTTCACTGTCCCGGAGCGCGAGATTAAAGAGATTCTGTCAAGGGGGTATAATCTGTACGCAGTCAGAATCTTTCTGAACAAGGATTTGCGGGACAAACGCAAAAGCCCCTTTGATTTTATCAACAATATGGAATCATTAGGGCGTTATGTGGATTCTTTTTTAGATATTCGGAGCGTGGGCGGGCTTTCGGATTGTTTAGACAATGAGCTTGCCTTTGATTTTCTGTTTGCCACCATTCTTGAGCGCGATCTGGTTCCGATGGCTCTGGAGTTGCCCAAAGAGCAGATCCGCCCCATTGATTTGGATGAATTTCACAAAGAAATGGCTGCCGCGCCGCCTGTGCCGATTGCGCCGATTGCGCCGCATCCGCCTATCCCATCCCGACCGATAGTTGAAGAACCTGTTCACGAAGAGCATGATGCTGAACCGGATAATGTTCAATCATCGCCTGTTGAACAGTTCTTAAAACCCAAATCGTTGATTCATGCGGATGAAAAAATCAGGGTAAGTGTGAATTTTTTAAATGAATTGATGAATCTTGCCGGAGAATTGGTTCTGGGCAGAAATCAACTGATGCAGATTGCGCTTCCTTTGGTCAAAGCCGCGCCGGATTTGAATCCCATGTTGCAGCACATCAGCCGGGTCATCTCTGAAATGCAGGAAAAAGTTATGCTGATGCGGATGCAGCCTATGTCGCTGCTTTTCGGAAAATTTCCCCGCGTGGTTCGGGATATGGCAAAAAGCCGCAATAAAGAAATAAAGCTGATCACGCAGGGCGAAGATGTGGAATTGGATAAGAGCATTATTGAGGGATTGTCCGATCCGCTGACGCATCTGATCCGCAATTCCGCAGATCATGGGATTGAACCGCCTGAAGAACGGGAAAAGCTCGGCAAACATCGTTACGGAACGATTCGGCTGAGGGCATATCATCAGGGCGGTCAGGTGCATCTGGAAATCAGTGATGACGGCAGGGGAATTGACGGAAATCTGGTTGCCAAAAAAGCGATTGAAAAAGGCATCATTACCCGCGAACTGATGAAAACCATGAATTTAAAGGACATGGTGCGGCTGATTTTCCGGGCGGGCTTTTCCACTGCGGATCATATCACGGATTTAAGCGGCAGAGGCGTGGGCATGGATGTGGTCAAAACCAATATCGAGCAGATGGGCGGCACCGTCAGCATTGATACGGAACCGGGCAAAGGCACGACTATCCGATTGATTCTGCCCCTGACCCTTGCCATTGTTTCCGGGCTGCTCATTCGCGCAAATCATCGGTTTTTTATTCTGCCTGAATCTGAAATAGAAGAACTGGTACGGATCAAGCCGGAGGATATTGACAGCCGGATTAATATTGTTCAGGATGCGCTGGTGTTAAGGCTCAGAGACAGCCTAGTTCCGCTGGTAGATTTGAACAAAGTTCTCGGATTTGAAGCGGTTCTCCCCTCTCCGTTTCGGGGAGGGGCTGGGGAAGGGGTTCCCCTGAGAATTATCATGGTCAGATATGGAAAATTCCGATTCGGACTGATTGTAGAGGCAATTCTGAACATGGAAGAAATCGTGGTCAAACCCCTGCCCCGCTATCTGAAAAAAATCGGACGATTCAGCGGCGTAACCATTTTAGGCAACGGAACCGTGTCTTTAATTTTAGATGCTGCGGGCATTCTGGATCAGGTGGCTATCCGTTATCTTGAAGATGAAAACGAGCTTGGCATAAGCGCCGAAGATGCTGAAACAGAAAAAGAAATTCAAACCCTGCTCTTATTCAACAACCGGACAGACGAGCGTTTTGCGCTGCCATTGGAGATTATCAGCAGAATTGAGCGGATTTCATCAGCGCAGATTGAAAGAATCAAAGATAAGCAATTCATACAATATCATAATAAAAAACTCAGACTTATTTTTCTTGAGGATTATCTTCCCATCACCCGCCCGGAACGCTCCCCGGATGATACTATCGGCGTGATTATTCCCAAACAAATCCGGCATCCTATGGGCATTGTCTTTGATAAAGTGATTAATACCATTCAAACCGTTGTCGAATTGGATACCCAGACCATTATGGCACCGGGCTTGTTCGGTTCTGCGGTGCTTGACGGAAAAATTACGCTTTTGCCGGATATGTATCAGTTGTTTGAACTTGCCGCGCCGGAATGGTACAAAACTGAAAAAACAGGAAAAAAAGATGCCCGGCGCAAACATCGTGTGCTGTTGGCAGAAGATACGCCGTTTTTCAGAATGATAGAAAGCGAATATCTGCTTTCCGCAGGCTATGAGGTGATTACGGCTGAAAATGGCAGAAAAGCCTTGCAGATTCTTGAAGAACAGGAGCCGGTGGACGCCGCGATTTTGGATATAGTCATGCCGGAAATGGACGGGCTTGAAACCATCAAAGCCATTCGGGCAAATGAGCGGTTAAAGCATCTGCCGGTGATGGCGGTTACGTCTATGGGCGATAGCAATCTGGTAGAACAAGGATTCAAACTCGGATTTGACGCATGGGAACTCAAACTGGATAAGATTCGTCTGCTTGAAAAACTTGCGGAGATAATTGCCAAAAAAACTTCTCCCAAAGATTGACAATATCAAGGATAATCTTCACGCTCTCGCCGACTCTTGCAATTCCTGAAATAAAACTCAGATCAATATCCTGATCAAGTTTCGGCGGAGGCTCAATGTCTTTTCCTCTGATCCCCATAATTTCAGTAACCGAATCCACGATAATCCCTATCATGCTTTTTTCGCTTTCCCTTTGTATTTCTGAGACAATAACGCAGGTGCGTTCCGTAATGTCGGCTGATCTGCTGCCAAAAATCAGTCTGAGGTCTGCTATCGGCACCAGCCTGCCCCTGAGATTTGCCACGCCTTTGATAACATCAGGCGTGTCGGGGAGAGGCGTTATCGGCATAATTCCGACAATCTCTTTTATTTTCGTCAGGCAGATGCCGTATTCTTCGCCGTCTATCGTGAAGATCAGATATTTCTTTTCCCGCTCCTTTGCGCGATCCAGCTTTTCTTTCAACTCGCGTATTTCTTTTTCGGAATTGAGCCGCTCGGTTAAGTCATAAATCACGGTCAGCAGACTTTTTTCATTTTTAAATACGATCTGACTTGAAGATAAAAATACCAGAAAAAATGAGCCGTCTTTTTTTTTCAACTCAGTTTCAAAATTACAGACTTCTCCGTTATGTTGCAGAATACTCAGAAATTTTTCTCTATCTGCCTTGTTTTTATATAAATCACGCGCATTTTGTTGTGTTATATCGTCTTCATCAGAAAAGCCGAATGAAAGATGCGCGCTTTTATTTGCATAAAGAAGCTGCCCGTCATGGCGGGTTACAGTGATAGGAACCGGAATGAATTCAATCACTTCCGTAAATTGATGTTGAACCACATCCACTCTGTTCAGCAAGTCCGATCCCATGTCGTCCGCATGGATGCTTGCCATTTCCATCATGGATTCTATATCTGCTTTTTCCTGACAAACTGCCTGATTTTCAGCTTTCAGCTTTTCAATTTCTTCCACAAGCGCGAAGATGATATTAAAGAAAAAATTTATCTGCAT
>DYRC01000126.1 GCA_020718925.1 Desulfonema limicola | reverse complement strand
AGTTGGGGTATATATCAGGTATAGGGAATAACGCTGAAAAATTCGGAAAAGCGATACGGAATCATCGGGGAACAGAAAATTCTGTCCATGAAAAAAAGCATCAGATTGAGAAGGCTCAGAGCAGGATGGGATAATGCGTATCTTAAAAAAGTGCTTTATAGCGTATAAATTTCAAATGTGATTGCCCTGACATTCTTTTTTTTTAAGTTGAAAAACATTTTATTTTAAGTTAAAATCTATCTTTTAAACTAAATGATCTGAAGGGTAGTCCTGAAGTTATTCGGAACTACCCCTGTTTTTTTAGGATAAACGCAATGACAAGCCAAATTATTCAGACGGCGGATAAGGTGATTGCAGCCACGTACAAACGCTTTCCTTTGGTACTGACCAAAGGCAGCGGCTGCACAGTTTGGGACGAACACGGACAGGCTTATGCGGATTTTGTATCCGGGATTGCCGTGTGCAATCTGGGACATGCCCACCCCGGTATTGCCAAAGCCATTTCCCGACAGGCAGAGACGCTGCTTCATGTATCGAATTTATATTACACCGCGCCACAGACCGAACTTGCCAAGCGGCTTACAGATAACAGCTTTGCGGATCGTGTGTTTTTCTGCAACTCCGGCGCGGAAGCCAATGAAGCAGCTATCAAGCTGGTGCGCCGCTATTTTCACGAGAAGGGCGAAAAAGGGCGGTTCAAGATTATCACCATGGAAAAATCTTTTCACGGACGCACCATGGCAGCACTTTCCGCCACAGGACAGGATAAAATCAAGAAAGGATTTGATCCGGTACTGCAAGGCTTTGAGTTTGTTCCGTTTAATGATATTGACGCCCTGAAGCGCAAGATTGATGCGTCAACGGCGGCGATCATGCTTGAGCCGATTCAGGGCGAAGGCGGCGTTATCTGTCCTGATCCCGGCTATCTTGACGCGATCCGAAAGCTTTGCAATGACACCGGCGCGTTGCTGGTGTTTGATGAAATTCAGACCGGTATCGGCAGAACCGGAAAGCTCTTTGCCTATCAGCATTTCGGAATTGAGCCGGATATTATGACGCTGGCAAAAGCATTGGGAAACGGACTGCCCATCGGAGCCATGCTTGCCAAAGAGCAGATGATGTCTGCCTTTACTCCGGGCGCACATGCTTCAACCTTCGGCGGAACCCCGATTGTTACGGCTGCGGCTTCGGAGACGCTCAGAATACTGACCGAAGAAAAGATTATTGAGCATTGTCAGGAGATCGGCGCGTATTTCAAAGAGCGGCTTTTGGGGCTTAAATCAAAGCACGATGTTATTGAAGATGTGCGGGGCATGGGATTGCTGCTGGGCATGAAGTTGAAAATCAAAGGCGAATCCATCGTTAATTCGTGCATGAAAAAAGGCTTTCTCATCAATTGTGTGCAAGACGATATTCTGCGCTTTATTCCGCCGCTGATTATCAGCAAATCCGAAATTGACGCGCTGATGGCGTGTTTGGATGCGCTATTTAAGGAATCAGGCTGTGAGGTATGACATGACAAAAGATATATTAACCTTACTGGAACTTTCCAAAGAAGAGATGGACAAGCTCTTTCAACGGGCTATTGAACTCAAACGTCGGCATAAACAGGGCATCCGGGAAAATTCGCTGTCCGGTAAAACACTGGGACTCTTATTTGACAAAGCATCCACCCGGACGCGGATTTCTTTTGAAGCCGCAATGGTGCAGATGGGCGGTGTGCCGACATTTATCAGCGCAAAAGATACGCAGATTGCCCGGAATGAGCCGATTAAAGACACGGCAAGAGTGATGTCCCGTTATCTTGACGCATTGGTGATCCGCACCTATTCTCAGTCAATGGTTGAGGAATTTGCAACATGGTCTTCCATCCCGATTATCAACGGATTGACTGATCTGTATCATCCGTGTCAGGTGTTAAGCGACATCATGACGGTCATCGAATGCAAAGGCGGCTATGAGGGCTTGAATATCGCATGGGTCGGCGATGGCAATAATGTGGCTCACTCATGGATCAATGCGGCATCAATTTTGGGCTTCAATCTGACCTTGGCGTGTCCTGAAGGGTATCTGCCGGAGAAAGAGATAGTGGAAAGTGGAAAGTGGAAAGTGGAAAGTGGAAAGAGCGGCACGATTCGGGTAATAACGGATCCGGTTGAGGCGGTGAAAGATGCGGATGTTATTAATACTGATGTTTGGGCAAGCATGGGGCAGGAGAGCGAATCCGAATCCCGAAAAAAAATTTTCGCGCCGTATCAGGTGAATGCGGCATTGATGGCAAAAGCTCATCAGGATGCGATAGTGATGCACTGCCTGCCTGCTCACCGGGAGGAAGAAATCACGGATGAGGTGATGGAAGGCTCTCACTCAGTGGTATGGAATCAGGCGGAAAACAAGCTGCATCTGCATAAGGCATTGCTTGAAACCCTGATTTTGCGGTGAAAAAATGGATACTATCAGACGGATTCGGGCTGGGTGGCTGATTGACGGTACCGGAGGACCGGTTCAGCAAGATGTGGTCATGCTTATTAAAAACAATTATATTCAATCAGTTATGCCGATAACCGGAGATATGCCCCAGCCCGATTCTGACTTATCCGATTACACGATACTGCCCGGACTGATTGACAGCCATCTGCATCTGTCTATGTCCGGTAAAAATGACCCGGCAATCAGAATAACGCAATTAAGCGCACCGTTTGAGGATGTCAAAGATATTATTTCGGAGCATATTCTTCAGCTTCTTGCGTATGGCGTAATTGCCGCCCGAGATGGCGGAGATCACCATGCTCACGCGCTTCGTTATAAACAGCAATGCCTTAATTCCCCTCTTGGGAGGGGCAGGGGTGGGTTTTGCCTCAAAGCCGCAGGAAAAGCATGGCATAAATCCGGACGCTACGGCTCGCTTATCGGCAGACCGCCTTCTCAGAGCTTGGCTGAAGCGATTTTAACTCACAGCGATGGCGCGGATCATGTCAAAATTGTTCAATCCGGCTTAAACAGCTTGAAGGATTTCGGAAAGCAGACGCTGCCGCAGTTTTCATCAGATGAACTGAGCCGCGCCGTTCAAGCGGCAAATCACCTGAATCTGCCGGTGATGATTCATAGCAACGGTGAAATTCCCACGCGGATTGCGATTGAAGCAGGCTGTCATTCCATTGAGCATGGTTTTTTTATGGGAGAAGACAATCTGAAGCGGATAGCGGATAACGGCATTTTCTGGGTTCCCACTGCCTGCACCATGAAAGGCTATGCCGAGCAATTGCATGGCAGCAAAGAGGCTGATATTGCCCTAAAAAATCTGGATATTCAACTGGAGCAGATAGCAAAGGCAAAGCAATTCGGCGTTTTAATTGCGGTCGGCACAGATGCGGGCTGTCCGGGTGTGCATCACGGCGCGGCAGTGATGGAGGAATTGAAGCTGCTTATGTACGCCGGATTTTCTCTTCCCCAAGCTATCCGGTGTGCAACGCTGAACGGCGCAACGCTTTTGGGATTGAAAGATTCAGGCAGGCTTGCGCCGGGCATGAAAGCGGATTTTATTGCTGTAAAAGGAACTCCCGATTGTCTGCCGGAGGGGCTTGAATCAGGGTTGACGGTTTTTTTTTTGT
Organism: Desulfonema limicola; assembly: GCA_020718925.1. Classification (GTDB taxonomy): domain Bacteria; phylum Desulfobacterota; class Desulfobacteria; order Desulfobacterales; family DYRC01; genus DYRC01. The sequence continues at coordinate 7,173 of DYRC01000126.1, read as the reverse complement.
TATGGCAACTGTATTCATAGATTCCCCCATCGTTTTATTAATCGAAAAAACGTGAACCCGATCATTTTCATCAGATTCACGTTATCCCAAAACCGGAAATCACACAAAAAGATTTGAACCAAGATTCTCAGGATTACCAAGATTGAATCAGGATTGAAGAATTTCAGAAGGATTGAAAGATAAGTTTCATCCTTCAATCCGTTCATCATCCCTGCATCCTGATTCAATTTCTGTCTAAGTTCCTGACGGTCTCAACCCCGCCGTTTTCTGCAGAATATAGCCGAGTTCCGGCAAACCGATTTTCCCGTCTCCGTTCACATCCGCATTCAGATTGATATTTCCGACCGGAATGCCGGCAAGAATCCTCAGCACGAGCATTGCGTCATCCAAGCTGACTTTGCAGTGTAAATTGTTGCAGCAGTATTGATGACGGTCTTTCAATGACTGACCCGTCGGAATGCTGAAATCCGTTATTGTTTCGCCGTTCAATGCAAGGGTAGCGGTTGAAGTATGAATACCCCGAATCTCTCCTTCAGAGCATAAAACATTTCTCCGTTTTAATTGCACCCGTTATTCAGCATTGAATTGACATCGTTGTAAATTCAAATTAAAATGCTATTCTTTTTATTGTCTGACTGAAATCTGTTTATGCAAGAGGTGAATATGAATCAGCAATCCCATGCCGCAGATCATCTGGTATCGTTTATTTTAAAAATGAAACAGGAAGAACTCCCTTCCATTGTGATTGACACATTTATCTATTATTATGAACAAGTCTTAGCCGGAGAAACCGGTCTTATCTGTGACGGTCAGATCACGCCTCTGACACCGGATGATATTGAAGACTGGGAGAATCTGATATGTTATGCCGATGTGGGCAGAGACCTGATGAAACAGTCCGTGATGATTATTTTGAACGGCGGACTTGGCACAAGCATGGGGCTTACGGGTCCCAAATCGCTGCTGCCGGTCAGAAACGGCAAAACTTTTTTGGATATTATCTTAAAACAAGCCGAAGTCGCCAGAGCAAGACTCGCGCTGATGAACAGCTTCAGCACAGACAGCGATACCCGCGCCGCATTACAGAAATCGGGGAGTAACATAAAACCGCTGATATTTTTGCAGCATAAATTTCCGAAGATATTGCAGGAAGATTTTTCGCCTGCCTGTTGTCCTGAAAATCCCCGTCTGGAATGGAATCCGCCAGGGCATGGGGATATTTATACCGCGCTGATGACATCGGGAATGATAGACAATCTGCTAAACTGCGGCATCCGGTATGCGTTTATTTCCAATTCGGATAATTTAGGCTCTTCGATAGATGAGGCGCTGCTGGGATATTTTGTCGAAAACGATTTTCCGTTTATGATGGAAGTGGCACAACGCACCCCTTCAGATGTCAAAGGCGGACATTTAGCCCGCCATGAAAACAGACGCATTGTTCTGCGCGAAGCTGCCCAATGTCCGGAAGAAGAATTGGAAGCTTTCCGAAACATCGGGCGGTATCGCTTTTTCAACACCAACAATCTTTGGGTAAATCTGGAATACCTCAGAGATGTGATTCAATCTCAGCATGTTATCCGCCTGCCGCTGATCTTAAATCCCAAAAACATGGATCCCAGAAACGAATACAGCCCTCCGGTATTTCAGGTAGAAACCGCTATGGGCGCGGCGATTTCGCTGTTTGAAGGCGCCACAGCGGTCAAAGTTCCCAGAACCCGGTTTTTTCCGGTCAAAAAATGCAACGAACTGCTGGCAGTGCGCTCGGATCTGTTCAGATTCTCGGTCAGAAATACGCTGATCCCCAACCCGGACAGACAGGCATCTGAGATGCCGCGCATCCGTTTGGATAACAAATACTATGGCAAAACAGACCTATTCGATCAGCGTTTTCCCCAAGGCGCGCCATCTCTGATAGAATGCGACACCCTGACCATCGAAGGCGACGTGCGTTTTGAACGGGATGTTAAAATCAGAGGCAAAGTCCGCATCCAAAATACTCAGCCATCCCAGATCGTTATCAGAGCGGGTGCCACGCTTGATGGAGATTTCAGTTTTTAAGCCTTTCACGCGGAATGGCTCGGATAATTGCCCTCATCCTTTACAAAATTTTCAAAGTCTTTTTCTAACAGAAAGCGGGAGATCATCTCGCTGACCACGTCAGCCGGGTCCAAAGGATAACCGCCCTCCCCCTCTGAAGACGCGATCTTTTTCACATTTTCCACCACCGCCTGAAGTGATGCCGCAGTAATATCAACATTGGCATTGACCGTAAGAATTTCTTTTTCTGACATCTGTTATTCTCTCCTTTCATGGACATTAACCTCCTCACAGCAAAGAGAGTCATCAGGGATAATCTTAAGCGATGTCATCCGAAATTGTTCTTTCAACACCATCATATTCCGGTTGCAGATTCCCCCCATTTTGGAAACATTTTTCGGATGCACCCTGATACAAATATCTTTGCCCGATACATCTGCCGATACCATTATACAAGCTGCTTTGTCCAGAAAAATTTCTGACAGAACCCAATGACCGAATGCCGGATGATACGGACCCGCGATAATACTGACTCCGGGTTCAAGATCAGCCGAAGCTTGCAGCCCCATCCGGATCACGGCAATTTTTTTTTCTTTAAATAGCAGATAAAGCTGTTTTACGACACTCACCGCATGTTCAAGGGATAAGGGGGCATATTTTCCCATTTCATACCATTGGTGAAGCAGGCTGTCTCTGATAACAATTGCAGGATAAATCCGGACAAACGCAGGCATGAGCGCCGCTATTTTTCTGCCGGTGTCCACAGCCTTTGCGTCATTGTCGCCGGGCAGCCCTACCATCATCTGAATCCCGATAACATAGCCGCGCCGGTGCAGCAGTTCAACGGCTTTCTGAGTATCCCAAGCGCTGTGTCCGCGCAGAGAAAGAGACAAGACCTCATCGTTCATAGACTGAGCGCCGATCTCAACCGCAGAAATCGGAAAATCTTTTAAAATATCAAGCGTATCAGTGGTTACAGTATCCGGACGGGTAGAAAAACGGATGCCGCAAGCCCTGCCTTGTTCGATAAAATAAGAGGCTTGTTTCAGAATCTCTCTGATCTGATCCGGGGGCAGCCCCAGAAAATTTCCGCCGTAAAATGCGATTTCCACAGGTCTGCGATCCGGTTTTTTGTAGCTCAGAAAGGTTTCAACCTGAGTGCGAAGCGTATCAGCAGAAGGAATTTGTGCGGGTGTTCCGGTAATGGTGTTCTGATTGCAGAAAGCACAGCGATGAGGGCATCCGGCATGGGGAATAAATATCGGAATAATAAACGGTTTTTCAGAGATTGTCATTTTTGCGGATCATGTTGAGGGCTTTGCGGGCAGCATCCTGTTCTGCCATTTTTTTGCTTTTTCCCGTGCCATACGCCTGAAGACCGCAGACATCAATCTGCGCCACAAATGTCTTGTCATGATCCGGTCCATGCTCCTGAATCACCTGATAAATCGGTATGGTCTTATGGCTGAATTGAACGAGTTCCTGTATCTGGCTCTTGTAGTCATGGCTGGAACATGGAGAGGCATCAGATTGAATAAATTGGGCAAATTGCCTCTCAATCACCGTAAATGCCGCGCTGAATCCTCCGTCTAAATAGATAGCCGCAATGATTGCCTCAAACGCATCTGCAAGAATGGAATTTTTTTCTCTGCCCTGAGTCTGAATCTCGCCTTTTCCTAATTGAAGACAGTCTCCGATATGCAGATTTCTTGCAATACCGGCAAGTTGGGTTTCATTGACCAGATTGGCACGCATCCGCGACAATTCTCCTTCAGGCAGATCGGAATATGCCTTCATCAGAAGATGTCCCACCACCAGATTGACCACCGCATCACCTAAAAATTCAAGGCGCTCGTTATCCCGCAGATTCTGAAGCGGATGTTCGTTGACAAAAGAGCTGTGGCGACAGGCTTCGCTGAGAAGGCTTTTGTCTTTAAAAATGTAAGAAAGTGTTTGTTCCGGATTTGAGATTTCCATAATGAATCAATTGTTCGTAAAGCGTGTAAGATACGGAAAAATTTCCTTTTCCGCTGCCCATCTGAAGATCGGGTTTGATGGTGCCGTGAAAATCCGTGCCGCCGGTCATCAGAAGGTCAAACTGTTTGGCAATATCTGCATAAAAAGATATAAAATTCGGAAATTGTTCAGGATAATATACTTCAAGCCCGTCAAGCCCCATGTCTTTGAGATCAGAAATCAGGTTTTCTATCGGGAGACTGTGAACAGGCTTTATCAGAATAGGATGAGCAAGCACTGCAACGCCCCCGGCATGATGAATCACATCAATGGCTTCATCACAGGGAATGCGATATTTATCCGTATAAGCCGGACCGCCGCGCCCGATATATCGCTCAAATGCCTCATCCACCGAACGGACAACCCCTTTTTTCATCATGGCTTTGGCAATATGAGGTCTCCCGATCTGAGAGCCTTGAAACATATCGTTGATCTCTGATAACGAAATATCAATGCCCATCAGATTAAGCCGCTCAATGATCTGAGGATTCCTGTTCTTTCTGGCATCCTGAAGCTCAGAAAGCTTTTCTGTCAGTTCGGAATTATCCGGCTCAATTCCGTAGCCCAGAATATGAAGACTTCCGAAACACGGAAATGACAACGGCGAACCCGCGCTGATTTCAACGCCCGTGATAAATTCAAGCGATGAGGGAATACCGATACTGCAAGCCTCCTGGCAACTTTTTGTCGTGTCGTGATCCGTAATCGAGATGGCTTTAAGCCCGATGCGTTGCGCCATCTCAAAGATTTCAGACACTGAAAAAGTTCCATCCGAAGCTTTGGAATGCAGATGCAGATCAATCATCGCGTCTATATTCCGAGCGCCTTTTCCATGGCTTCTTCTTTGGTTTTGCATTCGATGCACTGAGTGGTTACCGGTCTGACTTTAAGCCGATCAATGCCGATTTCTTCGCCGCATTTATCGCAGACGCCGAACGTTCCCTCTTCGATGCGCTCTATGGTTTTTTTTATTTTTTTGATGAGCTTGTGTTCTCTGTCCCGGATACGAAGCATAAAATTCCGATCCGATTCAAGAGATGCGCGGTCGGTCGGATCCGGAAAATTTTCCTTCTGAGAGGACATGCCGGATACCGTATCATCCGCCTGACTCAGCAATTCCTGCAACTGATTTTTCAAAAAAACTCTGAAATATTCCACATCTTCTTGTTTCATGGCTCAATTCCCACATAATGATATTTTCGGAATTTACTATAAGAAACGAAATATAATACAAAACAGAATAAATGTAAATACCAAACCAGTGATTCGGTTTTAAAAAAAATCCTTCAATACCAATCCGAAATTCCCTTGACTTTTCAAACTCTCAGTGTAAATGTTTCAAACATGTGGCAATTAATGGCTCTTAACAACTAACATCATCGGAATTTTTAATGACAGAAGCAGGAACATTCAACAAAGTGGAAAAATCAGACCAGCGGATATACGGAGAGCGCAAGATTATAGTCTGCGGCTATCCGGCAACAGAACATCTGCTGATTCAGGCGGTTATCGCGCGAACAGGAATTTCGGATATGCCGATGGTGTTTGCCGATGAAAGCTGTTTGGAAAAAACCTTGAAAGAGATTATCGCTCTGCCGGATCTGTTCGGATTGGCTGCAAACTCGCGGATGCGCCGGGCTGTTATTCTCTCCGGCATTACCCATGAAGAGCTTCACCATATTATGGATTCTTATCGGGCTATCGGACTGCCGGGGCAGCTATGGGCGACCCTGACCCCGACTTCCGAAGGCTGGACATTGAAGGCGTTGCTGGATGAACTGTCGGCAGAACGGGAAGCTTTCAGAAAAAGGCAGACAAACTAACCATCTCCCCTCTCTGTCAAATGAGAGGGGGATGATTTCAACGGAGATGATCAGATGTCAGAACTCCTGATTCAGCAATATTATTCAGAGCTTGAAAAACTGATTCAGTACGGCGGCTCTCACAATGAAACCGCTATACGGAACGCATTTTACGCGCTGCTGAACCGCTATTGCGCGGCTAAAAACTTCGTGATTGTGCCGGAGCTTGAATATAAAAATAAGCATATCAGACCCGATGGCACGGTAAAGGATGCGCTGCGTCTGGACTGGGGCTACTGGGAAAGCAAAGATGAATATGATGATCTCAATGCCGAAATAAAAGCCAAATTTGACCGGGGCTATCCTGATGACAATATTCTGTTTGAAGATTCGAAGCGGGCGGTTCTGTTTCAGGGCGGCGTCAGGGTCATGGATATTTCCATGCGTAACGCTCAGAAGCTTGATGAAATTATTGCCAAATTTTTAAGCTATGAACGTCCCGAAGTCAGATCATTCCGCGAAGCGATTGAGAAATTCAGAGAAGATATTCCCACAATCCTGACAAGCCTCAGAGAAAAAATTGCCGATGAATCCCTGAAAAATCAGGCTTTTCAGAAAGCACGGGACGGTTTTCTGAAGCTTTGCAGAAGCTCTGTCAATCCGGGCATCATGCCCGAAGATGTGCGGGAAATGATGATTCAGCATATCCTGACCGAAGAAATTTTTCTCAGTGTGTTCAATGAATCCCAGTTTCACAGAGAAAACAATATTTCCCGCGAATTGGAAAATGTTGTCAGTACATTTTTCACAGGATATATCCGGCGCAATATTCTTGTAAGTATTGAAAATTATTATCTGGTCATCCGGCGTCATGCTTCAGACATTGCCAATCATCACGAAAAACAGAAATTTCTCAAAGTCCTGTATGAGAATTTTTATACCGCTTACAATCCCGAAGCTGCGGACAGACTCGGAATTTTCTACACGCCGGATGAGATTGTCCGCTTTATGATTGAAAGCACGGATTATCTGCTGCATAAACATTTCAACCGCCTGTTAAGCGATCCGGGTGTTCATATTCTTGATCCGGCAACCGGCACCGGCACGTTTGTTACCGAACTGATTGAATACATTCCGAAAGCGCAACTGCCGTACAAATATGCCGAAGAAATCCGTTGCAACGAGGTTTCGATTCTGCCGTATTATATCGCAAATCTGAATATCGAATTCACCTACAAACAGAAAATGGGCAGATATGATGAATTTAAAAATATCTGCTTTATGGATACGCTGGATCACACGATATTCAACGGAA
>DYRC01000125.1 GCA_020718925.1 Desulfonema limicola | reverse complement strand
CGCAAATCGCTATCAATAAAATCAATATCTTAAAATCCAAGTGCGTAACTCCTAACTTTGCAAAAAGAGAAGGCGTAGCGATTGAACCGGCATTTGTTATCAAAGAGATAACAATGTTCCTCGCCTTCAACAAATCTGTTTCTGCTGATCTGATTGAGAAACTGAATAAGACGCTTCAGGACATGAAAAACGATGGGACTTTGGAAAAAATCTACGCAAAGTATCGCTGATTTTCAGATATTTCAGGGGTGATTTCCGGATCGCCCCTGCATGAAAGGAATAGATTATGAAAGATGGGAAGTCTGAAAAGAGAAGATTCGGAATTTCGCTAAAAACCTCTCTGATTAACGGATGCATCGTCTTCATATTGCTGCTGGTAACAAGTATTTTATTGTTGAAATTTCAGTCAGATATTGTGAATTTTATTATTCATGATCATGTACGGAAAATAGAAACGACAATTGATCAGCAGATTGAGAATCGGAAGAATTGGCTGCACAGCCAGATAAAAATTCACGCGGAAATTCTCAGCAATGTATGCGCCATATTTCTGTTCAATTATGATTGGGAAGGTGTTACCGAAGCTGTCAGACCTTATATAAAAATTTCCGAAATACAGGCAATCAGAGTCATGGATTCAAAAAAGCAGCCGCTTATCGCAATTTGGAAAGGTTCTGACATTCAAACCGGCAAAACCATTCCCGAAACAGTCAGTCTCAACGAAAAATTGTCCTTTCAGGCAGATTCTTTCTACAAAAAAGAACTTGTGGGCAAACTTCATATTTATTATACAGATGCGCTGCTTAATACAGAAGTCCGGCAAAGCAAGGCAGAGGCAGAAAAAGAAGTCTCAGGATTCAGAGAAGCTATTTATAAGCGCGTTAATGCCCAATTTTTGAGACAAATCGCCGCGTTACTTCTTGTGGTGGCGGTACTGATTGCCGGGATAACCATCTGTCTCAAGGTTATTGCGGTCAATCCCACGCGTAGCATCATTGCCACCCTCAGACAAAACGCCGAGCAGTTTGTTGCCATGTCCGATCAGATTTCGTCTGCCAGCCAATCGCTCGCGCTGGATTCTTCGATGCAGTCCGCTTCGATTAAAGAAATGTCGTTATCGGTGGAAAAAATATCTTCGATGATAAAACAATCTTCGGAAAACTCCAAACATGCCAATCATCTGATGCAGAACGCAGGTGAAAATGTTGCCAACTCCACGATAGCTATGTCTGACCTGACAGCTTCGATTAAAAAAATTTCAGAGTCCGGTCAACAAACCTCGAAGATAGTCAAAACCATTGATGAAATTGCCTTTCAGACCAATTTATTGGCATTGAATGCGGCAATTGAGGCAGCCAGAGCCGGAGAAGCAGGGGCGGGATTTGCTGTGGTGGCAGACGAGGTCAGAAGTCTTGCCAAACGGTCTTCGGAAGCGGCAAAAAATACATCTGCGCTGATTGAAGATACGGTGAAAAGAGTTCAGGATGGTTCGGAGCTTGTTATCAGAACCAATGAATCTTTTGAGAATGTCGGGGAGGCATACATGAATATCGGGGCATTGCTCAGTGATATTGCTGCGGCTTCCGAGCTTCAGGCAAAAGAGACCCAAGACATCAGTTCCGCTGTTATCAGCATTGAGAGAATAACTCAGCAGAATGCCGCAAGTGCGGAAGAGTCTGCCAGTTCGTCTCAGGAATTGAACGCTCAGGCAGAACAGATGAAACATATCGTAGAGGAGTTGAATACGATTATCAACGGAAGCTTTCGGAAATGAATCAGCATGAAAATTTCTTGTGTGAACCCGAATTTTCGGTTAAATGTGAATCTGACACGGGATTAAATGACAACTGATGCCAAATCGCTTTCAAACTCACCTAACCCCCCGGCCCCCTTCCCTGAAAGGGAAGGGGGAGACATCATCAGTACGCCCCTCTCCGTTCCGGGGAGGGGTTGGGGGAGGGGTAGCGATTTGGTATAAAGAAGCGGCGTAAAGAATTTTTGCTATGGAAACAATAAATTATTATCTGATTCTTAAACTATCCGTCAATCCGCCTGAAAATGACCCCAAGGTCATTGAGGAGACGATTGCCAAAAAACAGACTGAATGGAGCAGGTATCGCAATCATCCGACCAAAGCCACGCTTGCTCAGAAATACATCGGACTTTTGCCTCAGATTCGCAAAGTGATGTCAGACCCTGACCTGAGAAAGAAAGAAGCTCAGAATGCTCAACAGATTATGGCAAGACGGGAGCGTGAAAAGTTCTGGAAAATTGACCGGCATTTGGGAATTTTCTTCAGCAAAGGGCATGTAACGGATCAGGAAATCGTAAAATTAGCCGAAATTCATGCCATGCCGGAAGACAGAATCCGAAAAAGGGTCAAAGACGGTGAAAAACATTGGAAAACCGATAAGCAGATTGAAAAGCTGATTGCCAAGGGAAAAGTTTCCGATAAAAAAATTACCAAATTGGCAAAACAATCCGGCATGACGGACGATAAGATCAGAGAATGGATTGCCAAAAAAGAGGAAGGCGTTTTTCGGGAAATTGATAAATATCTGAATATCTGTATGAATCGGGGATATGTAACCGGCGAAGAAATCACGGGGCTTGCCCGGCTGTTCGAGATCGGAGAAGACAGAATTTTAAAACGCATCAGATGCCCTATCCGCAAAAAAAGCAAAGAAAAAGACAGCAAACCTGAGCCGATAGACAGCACGATTGAGCAGATTATCTATGAAAAATTAAGAATTGTCGGTAAAAAAGATTTATATGATTTCTTGGAGCTTCCGGCAGACTCCGGCTTGGAATCACTTCAGAACAAAGCCAAAGAAAAAGAAGCCGCGATACGCAAAATCGGGCAGAAAGATGCGAATACCACCGCGAACGGCGCGTTGGCAGGGCATTGTGTGGCGATATTCAAAAGTCAGGAAAGCCGACATGCGTATGATCTGAGTATTTTCAGAAAACGCCTTAACAGCTTGGAGTCGGATATTGCGGTTGCCGAAACCGGCGGAAAAATACGGGGCGAATATCTCAATGTCCTGCTCAAAATGGCATTACGGCTGGGAACCGCGCCGGATGACGCCGAAGTATATATTCGGGAATATTGCGAGAAGAATAAATGGGTGATTGATCAAAGCCCCAAGCAAAAACAGTTCCGACTGATGGTCATCGCCGGAATTGCCGGAGCGGTTGTTCTGGTGGGGCTGATTATCTTTTCCGTGTGGTCGTTCAACGCGATACGACTGAGAGCAGATTATTCAAAAACCCTGGTCGAAGCGGAAAATCAGACGAATCCGGAGCAGAAGGAACAGATTCTTAAAGGTTTTATCAAGCGTCAGGGCAAAAATGATTATACGCCCAAGATAGAGAAAAAAATCGAAGAGGTTCAGAATCTGATTAAAAAGCGGGAATTTGATGCTGCTGCAAGGGAAACAAAAAGACTGAGCCAAGCCGGAGAACTTGAAAAAGCCATTGCGGTTTTTGAGCAGTATCTCAAGAAATTTCCTGATGGCATTCATACCCATGAAGCAAAGCAGAAGATCGCTCAGATCAAAGATCAGATCGATGATAAAGCTTACGAATCTTTGAAATCTTTTCAAGGCGGCGTTGCAGAGAAAATAAAATTGTATGACGGCTATTTTGAGAAATATCCCAAAGGCAGACATACTGAGGATGTCAGAAAGCTGATGTCGAATATGGTTGAGGGATATTACAGTCAGTTGAAAAAGGAATTAAGCCGCTGTGAATCGGATGATGATTGGAATGCCTGTATTGCGGCATCGGATAAATTTATCGAAAAATTCGCCAAAAGTCCTCAGACATCGGAGGTCGAAGGATTCAGAATCCGATTCCGGAAAAACAAGCAGTATAAAGAAGACCTCGGGGGCATGAAGCAGAAAGCATCGGCGTTGGGAGAAAATTATGAAGATGCCAAAAAGATTTATGCGGAATATTTAACCGCAAATCCCGAATCTCCGCCGTATATGAAAAAGCTGATTGAATCCGAATCGCTCTGGCTGGATAAACAGATTCAGCGCAGAGACAGAGAAAAGAAGGAATGGGAAAGTCTGCTGGTCTATATCAAAGGCTCGGCTGCTTTGGGAGCAAAAATCCAGAAATTGGAAGCATATATCGGCAATAACCCGACAGTGAAATATCTCGGAGAAGCCAAAAAGAATTTGGAAGAGTTCAAAAAGCAGAAAGCTTCTGAAGATGAAAAAGACAAAGCGGAACGGGAAGTCAGAGAATGGCAGGAAGTTTCGGCATACAGCAAAAATCCCAAAATCAGTCCGGCGAATCGGATTGTAAAGCTTGAAACCTATATGGCGCAAAATCCTTCAGGCAAAAATAATGATCAGGCAAAAACCATACTGGATCAATTGAAGCGGGAAAAAGCCGCAGAAGATGAGCGGCTCAGAAATCAGGAAGCTGTAGCAGCCAAACGGAATATGGAAATTCAGGCGGCAAGAAATCTGCTCAGGCAAGCCGGGGGGCGGTTTACAGATAACGGAGATGTAACCATCATTGATACCAAAACCGGATTGATGTGGTGTCTGCTGGATTCTTCGGCAGATTTGGGCAGATGTATCAATTATACGAGCGCGGAACAATATGTCGCCAATCTCAGAACCGGAGGACACAAAGACTGGCGGCTGCCTACGGTCAATGAATTGGCAGGACTATATAATACCGAGCCTGTTTTTCCGACAAACACGCAGAAATGGTTCTGGAGTTCCGAAGCCTTCTGGCATGGCTGGAATAAGCGTGTGTATGTGATTACTTCCAAGAATCTGAGCAAACAGGATATGGACATAGAACAATGCGGCGCGGTTCATGCCGTAAGGCGGCGATAATGTGTTTTGGCGCGGATTAAAATTAAATATCACGATCATTCTCGTTTTAGTACTGGTAACGGGAATGATCTTAATTGATTTTGTGATGATTATTTCGGTGCAGAGCATCCTGTTCAAATCCGAAATTTCCAAAGCACACCTGTTTATCTCTGCCATTGAAAACAATCTTACGCTCTCATCTCAGGGCGAAGGCATTGTTTTAACTTCTTTTCTCGAAGACAGTTTCAATAAAATGTTCGATGAATCCGGCATTTACTGCGCCCTGATTCTGGATAAAGAGCGCAAACAGATTTATTTTGCCGGAGACTGCGTTCAGTTTCAAAAAGAACTTGGTATAAAAGTCCGGGAATCCATTTCATCAGGAAAAGAAAATTCAATATTTTCAGGCACAACCTGGGGGGTTTTCTGGAAACAGAAGCAAAACCTGATCCTGTCTTCTCCGTTACGCAAACAGAACAAAGTGGTTGCAGGCGTAGGAATTGTTTTTCAATTGGAAGGCATTTATGCGGTGCTGCGGCGCACACAATATATTTTGCTGATTTATATTCTTATCAACACGGTTTTTCTCACCTTAATCGGCTTTTACCGGCTGTCCAGCGTAGCCGTCAAGCCCGTGCATAAACTGTTGAAAAGAACTGAAGATTATCAGGAATCTGATCTTGCCACCCTTTTTATGGGACGTGAGGGCGATGAATTTCATCAACTCTCCAAAGCATTCACAAACATGATTGAGCGAATTTCCGAAGATAAAAAAGAACTGGAACTCACCGTAAGTTCTTTGGAAAAAGCCAACCGGAATCTCAAACAGGCGCAGCAGGATATTATCCGCGCTGAAAAACTTGCGTCTGTCGGAAGACTTGCAGCCGGTGTTGCACATGAAATCGGCAACCCCATTGCAATTGTTATCGGCTATCTGGAACTGCTCCGGCAAAACGACATTGCAGAAGAAGATAAAAAAGACTTTATTGCGCGAACTCAAAGCGAAATCAACCGGATTAACAGCATTATCAGGCAATTGTTGGATATTTCACGACCGACCAAAGGAGAAGCCAAAGTTATATCCGTGCATGATATTATCGTTGATGTATCGAATGTGTTCAGATTTCAATCTATTATGTCCAAAATCCATTCCGAGATTTGTCTTGATGCAGAAAACGATCAGGTGATGGCAGAACCGGATCAGTTGCGTCAGATATTTTTAAATCTGATGATGAACGCGGCAGACGCAATTGCTGAAAAACACAAAGAAGGCGGCGGAGAAATCCGCATTGATACTCAGGTTGTTTTTGGCGAAAATACGCCTCCGCATCTTAAAATCACATACAGCGACAATGGTGTAGGCGTTCCGCAGGATCATCTTGAAAATATTTTCGATCCGTTTTACAGCACCAAAGAGCCGGGCAAAGGAACGGGATTGGGGTTATCGGTATGCTTTATGATTATCGAGTCTATGGGCGGCAATATCCGGGCATTCAGCCAGGAGGACAAGGGGACGCAGATGGTGATTCACCTGCCGCTTTCTGCCCCTTAGATCATCATTTTGCCCGATTCATTTCCAGATTTGACGCGCAGCCTGAAATATATCATCTTGCCGCAGAACTCAGCAAAAGCGGGCGCGAAGGGCATATCTGCCTTGATTTATCCGGGATGCCGGAATATCGGCATGTATTGCAGAATAGTCCGGTCATCGGCAGCCCCGGTGAGTATAAACCCCTGATTGCAGATGATCATTTTCGGCTTTATCTGTATCGCTTCTGGGAATATCAGGAAAAATTGGCAGAGTTTATCCGCGTCCGGGCAGAGCATGATCCATCCCCGGTCATAGACACCGAAAGCGATGGACAGACTATTGCCGCGATGTTTGCTTTGAAAAAGAGCTTTTGCGTGATTTCCGGCGGACCCGGCACCGGCAAAACCACAACAGTTGCCAAAATTTTAGCTTTATTGGCACAATCCCGAAAACTCCGCATCGCACTGAGCGCGCCGACCGGAAAAGCCGCAGCCCGATTGCAGGAATCCATTACCCGCGAGAAGAAACATTTTCTGCCTGAAATTCAGGATATTATCCCAAAAACCGCGTCAACCCTGCATCGTCTGCTGGGAACAATTCCCGGCTCCCCGTATTTCCGTTATAATGCCCGGCGTCTGCTTCCTTATGATGTGATTGTGATAGACGAAGCGTCAATGGTGGATTTGGCGCTGATGTCCAAGCTGGTTCAGGCGATTTCTCCCAAAGCCCGGCTGATTTTATTAGGAGATAAAGATCAGTTGGCATCTGTGGAAGCCGGCGCCGTGCTGGGCGATATTTGCGCGAGCAGCATCAACTGTGTTGTTCAGCTTGAAAAAAGCTATCGCTTCGGAGAACACAGCGGCATCGGCGCGGCAAGCCGGGCAGTGAATGCGGATGATACGGGCGGACAATCGCTTTTGTTGTTGAAAAGCAACAAATATGCAGATGCCGGATGGGTGGAACTTCCTGCGCCGAATATGCTGTCATCTGCGCTTAAAGACAGAATTATTCATGGATTTCAGCCATATCTGACATCATTGCAAAATCCGGTGCAGGCTCTTGCGTTGTTTGAGAAATTTCGGATATTGTGCGCGCTCAGAGAAGGAGCTTACGGCGTTTTTGCCATCAATCAGACCGTAGAAAAGATTCTTGGAAAAGAGCGGTTGATTTCAGGCGATAAACGCTGGTATGCGGGGCGCCCCGTGATGATTACGGGAAATGATTACACGCTCGGACTTTTCAACGGCGATGTCGGAATTGCTTTATATGAAAAAGGCGGATTGCGCGTTTTCTTTCAAGCCCCTGACGGCGGTATCAGATCATTTCATCCCCTGCGCCTTCCTGAGCATGAAACCGCTTACAGCATGACGGTTCATAAAAGTCAGGGATCGGAATTTGAGCGGGTGCTTCTTCTGCTGCCGGATAAAGATGCGGTGATACTTACCAAAGAACTGATTTATACGGCGATTACCCGCGCCAAAGAAAGCGTTGAGATATGGGGAAAAGAAGATATTTTCCGGGCGGCGGTTTCGCGGCGGATTCGGCGATCTTCAGGGTTAAGAGATCAGATTGAAAAAACGCCGGGCTGAACTTTTTTCGGATAAGATTGTTCCATTATGTGATGCTCTATAAAGCGTTGGCATTCTAAGGACATTTCCGTTATGGGAATTGCCAGATATGCGCTTTTGGCATAAATCAGCAGCCATAGTTCCTGAAACTTGAGAATCTCCTCAAAAACGACCCAGTTCATTTTCGACTCGCCCAGATCGGAAGATGTGGTGATGCCGCTCTGATCAATGCGATACCGGACAACAGGTTCTTTCATTTTGCTGAGAAAAGTTTCACTCTGCTTCAGACGGATATAATAAATATATATCAGAAGAAACGTGGATATAACGAGTATGCCACAGAAAAAGTTGGATAAAATATTCCACTCATATCTCAGTGCAACATAACCGAACCAAATCCATAAAAAAACAAAGGCGATTATCCATAACCATCCTATCCGCCTGAGCATGAATTGATGAAGAGCTTTTTTTATCAGTGCTTTATCAATACTGAATTGAATATTGTAACACATAGTTTTATGAAACCTGCCCGCCTTTTGCAAAACCCGGCGATCTTCAGTTTTGCTTTGCGTTAAAAAAAAAGTATGAAATATTTTTGAAGATACGATATGATAAATTAAAATAGTTGTCAATAGCGTTTGATAAAAGGATATGCAGATGAAAAACTATATGCAGAAAGTTCTTGAATGCGCCGAATATCTGAAGAGCCGTATTCAGAAAACGCCCCTCATCGGCTTTTTAACCGGAACCGGGCTGGGAGACAGCGCGAAATCACTGGAATTGTCCGCCGAGTTTGAATATAAGGATATTCCTCATTTTCCGATCTCAACCGTGCAGAGCCATCCGGGAAGGCTGCTATTCGGTGAAATGAGCGGCAAAAATATTGTCATCATGCAGGGACGCTTTCACTTATACGAAGGATATTCGCCGGTTGAAGTAACGTTTCCGATTCGGGTCATGCGGGAATTGGGCATAAAATATCTGATGATTTCCAATGCGTCAGGCGGAATGAATCCGATGTTCAATCCGGGCGATATTATGATTATCAAAGATCATATCAATCTGACCGGTCAGAATCCGCTGATCGGCGCAAATGAAGACCGCTGGGGCGTGAGATTTCCGGATATGATCAATGCCTATGATAAAAATCTGATTGCCTTGGCTGAAAGCGCTGGCAAAGAAGCCGGAATCCTGCTGCAAAAAGGCGTATATGTAGGCTTAAAAGGTCCGTCTCTGGAAACGCCTGCGGAAGTGCGGTTTCTCAAACTTATCGGCGCGGAAGCAGTCGGTTTTTCAACCGTAATGGAAACCATCGCGGCAGTTCACTGCCAAATGAAAGTGCTGGGGCTTTCCACGATTACAAATATCAATGATCCTGATCGCCCCATGCCTGCAAACATTGAAGACATTATCAGCGTGGCAACAGCAGCCGCGTCCAAGCTTGAAATTGTTGTGCAGAAGGTGGCGGAGAAGATAAATGAATGAAAAACAGGCGGATATTCTGATAACAAACGGCATTGTGCTGACAATGGATACTCAGAATCGGCAAATCAATCATGGGGCGGTGGCAGTCAGAGGAGAGCAGATTATCGCGCTCGGCACTGCAAGTGATTTTGCAGACTGGAACGCCGCGCGTATTCTTGACGCTCAGGGCGGAATCATCATGCCCGGACTGGTCAATACGCACACTCACGCTGCCATGACGCTGTTTCGGGGGCTTACCGATGATCTGCCCCTGATGACATGGCTGCATGAACACATTTTTCCGGCGGAAGCCAAATTGAATCGCCATAAGGTCTATACCGGAACCATGCTGGCTTGCGCGGAAATGATCCTGTCCGGCACGACCTGTTTTTGCGATATGTATCTGTTTGAGGGCGCGGTGGCGTTTGCGGCAAAGGACGTGGGAATGCGGGCGGTGGTCGGGGAAGTGCTGTTTGATTTTCCATCGCCCAATTACGGACCGATTCTGCTCGGCTTTGCCTATACGCGGGAATTGATCCGCCATTGGAAAAATGATCCGCTGATTACTATTGCCGTTGAGCCGCACTCGCCGTATTTATGCGAGCCGAGACTGCTTCAGACCGCAGCTAAAATTGCTCAGGAATATGATCTGCCTATGGTGATTCATCTGTCTGAAACCCAGAGCGAAGTGGCTCAAATCAGAGAAAAATACGGCAAAACGCCGGTCGCGCACCTTGCTGATCTGGGGATTTTAGCCCCGAATCTTTTGGCGTGTCATTGCGTGGTTTTAACCGATGAAGATATTGCGCTGTTAAAGCAATATGATGTAAAAGTGGCGCATAATCCTGAAAGCAACATGAAGCTGGCATCCGGCATTGCGCCGATACCGGAATTGCTGAAAGCGGGCATCAGCGTGGGGCTGGGAACAGATGGCTGCTCCAGTAATAACAATCTGGATATGTTCGGTGAAATGAACACCGCCGCCAAACTTCATAAAGTCAGCACACTTGATCCGACAGTCATGGATGCTCAGACAGTTTTGCGGATGGCAACCATCGAAGGCGCGAAAGCATTGAGACTGGACAAGATCATCGGTTCGCTTGAGCCGGGAAAGTGTGCGGATATGATCATTCTTGACACCCGAAAGCCGCACTTAACGCCGATGTATCATCCCATGTCCCATCTGGTTTATGCGGCACGGGGCGGAGATGTAGCAACAAGCATCATCAATGGCAGAATTGTGATGGAAAACCGGAGACTTCTGTCCATAGACTTGGAAAGCGTCATGGCGGAAGCAAAGCAGCTTGCAAAAGAATTTAAAGCATATCAATGAACCTAACCCCCCAGCCCCCTTCCCTGAAAGGGAAGGGGGAGTAAACAGAAGACTCCCCTCTCCTTTCAGGGGAGGGGTTGGGGGAGGGGTTATAAAAAAACAGGAGGAAACCATGTCTGAAAAACACACCTTTTCCCGCAGAGATTTTTTGAAAACCGCCGGAGCAGCCGGAGCTGCATCCATGC
>DYRC01000007.1 GCA_020718925.1 Desulfonema limicola | reverse complement strand
GCGGTTTCTGTCCGGCACGTTTCCGACTGAGCTGATCCGGCAGATCGAAGAAGCAATTGATGTGCTGCAACAGAAACACCCTGAAAAAAAGCTCTTTTTTGCCGTCAGAAGCAGTGCATGGGGAGAAGACAGCATTCACAGTTTTGCGGGGCAGTACAAAAGCTTTCTGAATGTGTCCGCAGATCAGATTCGTGCCACTTATAAAAAAGTGCTTGCGGGCGCGTATTCGCTCAATGCCTTGTCTTATCGGCAGCAGAAGGGATTTCATCTTCAGGAACTGGCAATGTCGGTTGCCTGTCAGACTATGGCAGATGCGAAAGTCAGCGGGGTGATTTATACCATGGATCCCCTTTCTCCTGAAAATGAAACGCTTACAGTTACGGCAGCTTACGGATTGGGCGCGCCGGTCGTCGAAGGCGAGGTTCATACGGATCATTATGTTGTCAGCCGCACGCCGCCGCATAAGCTGTGCGGATTCAAGATTGTCAGAAAAGCCGGGATGCTGGTTGCGGCAAAAAAAGGCGGAACACAGACAGTTCCGGTTCCTGAAGATATGGAAAACAAGGCATGTCTGACGCCTGAGAATCTGCAGAAATTGGCTGAAACCGCGCTTTTAATTGAGCGGTATTTCAAAAGACCCCAGGACATCGAATGGGCAATGGATCATAATTCCGAACTGATCATTCTTCAGGCGCGTCCGCTCAATATCAGACCTCAGCCCGGATGTTCGGCGGGTGATATTGTCAGAGAATCGGCAGATTATCCGATATTGCTGACAGGAAAAGGCATTGTGGTTCAGCGCGGTGTTGCATCCGGCAAGGTGTTTGTTGTGAGACAGCATGAAGATTTGTCCGAAGTTCCTTACGGCTCAATTCTGGTTGCCAAACATACGTCTCCGCGTCTGGCAAGAGTGATGCGTAAAGTTCACGGAATTATTACCGATGTCGGCTCTCCGATGGGACACATGGCAGCGATTGCCAGAGAATTTCGGGTTCCGACCATCGTGAACACCGAAATCGCCACACAGGTATTCAAAACCGGCGATGAGATTACCATGGATGCGTCTCAGAATATCGTATATGCCGGAAATATCAAAAAACTCTGCTATTATGAGTTCACTTCGGAAGATGTGTTTGAGGAATCGTATGAATATCGGCTGCTTCGCCGGATATTGAAAAAAATAAGTCCGCTGAATCTTGTGGAACCCAATGATAAAAATTTCAAGCCATCAGGGTGCGAAACGCTACATGACATCATCCGGTTTATTCACGAAAAAGCAGTGGAAGAGTTGATTCATTTCGGAAATACCCGGATTGTTCACAGCGATTCTGCGGCAAGACGCCTGAAATTCGATATTCCGTTAGGGCTGATGGTGATTGATATCGGCGGCGGCATTCACCACAGCAAAGCATTGGACAAAGCCATCTGTCCTGACGATATTGACTCTGTTCCCATGCAGGCATTTCTTGACGGACTGACCGCGCCGGGGATGTGGAGTACGGAGCCGATGTCGGTGGATTTGGGGAGCTTTATGTCCAGTCTGACGCGGACATCATATTCTTCTTCAGACGCGGGTTTCCGATATTCGGGACAAAATTTGGCTGTGATTTCAAAGGAATATTTCGATCTCAGCATGAGGCTGGGCTATCATTTCAATATTATTGATGCGTATATATCTGAAAATCTTAATGATAATTATGTGTATTTCCGATTTCTCGGCGGTGTTACCGACATCACCCGAAGATCAAGACGCGCCAGATTTATTGCAGAAGTGCTTGAACGATTCAATTTCCGCACGGAAATACGGGGCGATCTGGTCATCGGGCGCATCAAAAAACTGGATCGGGTGCGGATGATGGAAAAAATGAGATTGCTGGGCTGTCTGGTCGCATACACCCGGCAGTTGGATGCTCAGATGCACAGCGATGACTATGTAGGACAGTATGTAAATGATTTTTTTCAACGGAGGTGCAGTTATGACAACGGCGCAGAAAACACAGATTTTAATTCTTGACGATGAACCCATTGTCTGCAAGCGGCTCAAACCCGCGCTGGAAAAAGCGGGCTATGAAGTTGAATCTTTTACCAAAAGCCGTGAAGCCATGCACAGAATCACGGAAAAACAATTTGATGTGGTGATTACGGACCTTAAAATGGAAGGAGTTGACGGAATGGCATTTCTTACAGAAGTCCGAAAACGCTCCGAAAAAACCGAAGTAATTGTTATCACCGGCTTTGCCACCATGGAAACCGCAAAAGAATCTTATCAGAAAGGCGTGTTTGATTTTGTCGCCAAGCCGTTCAAAATGGGAGAGATTCTGGAAGTCGTGAAAAAAGCCGAAATCAAACGTAAAAACGCGGCATAATAGGAGAGCCATTATGAGAATTTTATTTGCCGGGGATGAGCATCCTTACAGTGCTTATGCCTTGAAAAAAGTCATTGAATTGGCAAGACATACATGGGCAGATGTAACGCTTCTGGCAGTCAGCAGTGATCTCATTGTTCTGGGGTGCGGCAAAGGAAAACAATGCCGGTGGGAATCATCTGCCAGCCTGCCGCAGAAGATTGTCAGCAATACCGACAGCTCGGTGTTTTTGGTCAAAGAAGACAAGCCGATCCGAAGAATCCTTGCCTGTATTGACCAGACATCCGTGAGTCAGGAATCGCTGGAGATGATCAATCAGATGGTTACGATTCATAAAGCGCAATTGGAACTTGTCGGTCTGACCAAAGACGGGGGCGCAAAACCCGAAGCGTATACCCGCATGATTGAAATCGGCGATTATTACAGCGACCGGGGAATCGGCATAACCACACGATTGATGGAACAATCCGAACTTGAGGCATTTGTCTCGAAAGATACAGATGGCGATCTGCTGGCGTTTTGTATGGGAAAAAAATCATTGCTGACACTGATGTTTCCCAAAGATCGTGTGGAGCGGTTTGTCAGCACCTGTCAGTCCTCTGTGCTGATATTGCGATAACTTTTTAAAAAAATAGGTGAAGCACATGATGAAAATATTGGTAGCTGTTGATGAAAGCGAAGAATCGCAGAGAGCGCTTCAATATGCCTGTCATCTGATGGCATACACGGAAGCCAAAGTGGATGCGGTGTATGTAAAGCCGGATGAAGCAGACATGGGACCCGAAACCCTGTACGCGCCGTTTGTCGGAAAAGATGCGGTAAAAGAATGGATTGAGAAAAAAGCCGAATCTGTTGCCGAAGAGGTGCTGAGTTCCTGCGGCGTATGCGATTTCGGGAAAATTTCCTGCTGGCCCCGCATTCTTGTCGGAGAACCGGCAGAAGAAATTCTGAATGCGGCGCATACTGAAAAATACGACATGATTGTGCTGGGCGCGCAGGCAAGTTCTTCTATCAGAGGATTTCTGCTGGGCGCAGTTCAGGCAAAAATTCTTCATCATGCCCGTCTGCCGGTGCTGATTGTCCGCAATTTCCGCGAGATTAAGCGGGTATTGGTCGCATATCGGGGGTCGGACTGCGATCAGGGGGCTGTTGAGTTTATCGCATCCCTGCTTCTCAAACGAAAACCGGAAATTACCATCCTGCATGTTCAGGAAAACAAAACAGAAGAAAACGATACAGTTGCAAAGGCTTGTCTTCTAAAAGGAGAACAGAAGCTTAAAGAGTTTGAGCATACGCCGATTACCAAAATGACAAAAGGCAATTTCACAGATGAAATCCTCAAGGAAGTGGCAACCGGAAGATATGATCTGGTCGTGCTGGGGGCGTATGGACATAAACGCCCGAAATATTTCGGTCTCATCAGTGATGAGGCACTTGATATTGCCCGTCTGACCACCCGCCCCGTATTGGTTTATCGGGATATGAATGCTTGACACGCGCCCAGCACTATTCGGAAACATCACGGAACAATTGTCGGTAGAAGCCGGATGGAATTCATCCTCCGGCTGCCGAAATCCTCAGACTTCCCCGCAGGCACATCAGAATATAAGCAACATTTGCAAAATCGGTTGACAGAACCCGGATTTGAAAATATATACTTGGTCAGGTGAGAGCTTATGATGTCGTGGTTTATATGGCATCTGAGGTATAATCGCTGATTAGTTTTTAAAGGAGAGATGAGATGTTTAATGAGAGGTGCTACTTATGATTCATGGACTTTCTCCGGCAGGAGTGATAAATCAGGTTGCGACATCTCTTGTTGCCAGACAGCGATACCCGAGTGTGGAAAAGGCAATCTGGGAGATTGCATTGTCGTCTATACGAAGTAAAACCGTTTATTATCGGAAGCGTATCCGGAAACTGGAGAACAGATACGGAACAGACTACGATAAATTTACGGCTCGCCTGAAAAATCAGGCTACTCCTTCCGAAGAGGATGACTGGCTGGAATGGCGGTCAGCCCGAAGTATGTTAGCTGACTGGCAGAAAACATATCAGGATATGATTCATGAATCCCCTTGTTGACGATCTGATCAGAATCCTGCAAAGACATCCTACTGTGAAAACTGTCCGTGTTGTCAGTTATGATGAAACACCTGCGGGAAAACTTGAGGTGAAGATACGCTGTCGTCTTTTCAGAAATTATCATATGCAGATATGGTTTCACCATGAACCGGGGTTTCAGGACTATGCTTATCAATTATTTACGGATCACCCGATTTTACGACGGGATAATGCTCCTCATTATCCGAATATTTCTACAGCACCGCATCATTTTCATGATGAAAATAATAAGGTGAGCGAGTCTCCGTTGAAAGGGAAGATGCAGCAGGATTTGGAAACAGTTTTATCAGAAATCAGAAAATGGCTGGTATCTGAAAACTGTTCCTGAGATATAAAGCCTAACGGCAGCATAAAAAACAGATGAAACTTGCAAAATGGCAAAAAAAAGAAAAATGTGGCTGCCCGCTCCTCCGAAACGGGTGAAACATGAGGCGCCTGATTCTGTAAAGCGTATTCTCAAAGAAAAAGCAGATGAATCCATTGAAAAAACTATGAAACCAATAATTTATAAAGCACTCAATATTGCCTGCCTGCCTGACGACCCGCCCCGTATTGGTTTATCGGGATATGAATGCCTGATAATATGCCGGGCATTATACGAGTTACGCAGTTGAGACCCGATTATCAAATCCGAAGGATTGATAGGATTATAGAAAGAAGATTCAGGTTGCGGAACAGAATCCCGAAGGGATGATATATTTCTATAATAATTTCACTCCTTCGGAGTTTTTTCCATTGTGCAATTTCCTGATTTCTATAATCATTATACCCCTTCGGGGTTTTTAAAATTCAACTGCGTAACTTCTACATTATTTGAACATCGCAGAATTGTCATTTGACAGATGAAAGAATCTCATATAAATTGAGCGTTACGCATTTGGATTTTAAGTAATTTATTTTATTGATAGCTGTTTGTGCGATACATGATGCCGATTCCGCAGAAATCAAAGACTTAATTTTTCAACTGCGTAACTCTTATGAAATGTTATAAAATTTTCAGAAAAGACATCCTGTCAGTCAATGGACAAAGGAAATTTTAACGCGGGAAATCAGCCGATGGTCTTCTTCTGGATATTGGGAATATAAACTGTATTATCAGATAGCTATTTATTGTTTTCAAAAAAATTATCAAGAAGGTAACACATCATGTTATTCGGCAGAAAAGCAGAAAAACCCAAAGCCGCTGAAGTTCCCCAGACGGATCAGGAACTTGAGGAACTTAAAACCGGAATCGAAAAAGCCAAATTGTCCGAGTCTGTAAGCGGCTTGCTGATGAAAGAATGGGATCGGCTTGTCAAAAGCGATCCGCTAAGTCCCGAATATGCCATCGGATTGACATATATCGAGCTTGTTCTTTCCCTTCCGTGGAACCGTTTTACAGATGACAATCTGGACTTGAAGCGGGCGGAAAAAATTCTGGAATCAGAGCATTACGGCTTAAAGCATATCAAGGAGCGGATTCTGGAATATCTTGCGGTGCGGACATTGTTCAGCCTCAGGGCATTTCATATTCTGGTGGTGGATGATGAAGATATTGCCCGAACCAACATGGAATATGTGCTGAAAAAAGAAGGGTATCAGGTCAGAACTGCTCATAACGGCATAGATGCTTTGGAAAAACTGAAAGCAGAAGAGTTTGATCTCATTCTTACCGATCTGAAAATGGAAAAAATGGACGGTCTTCAACTGCTTGAATCTGTCAGAAAAGTCGCGCCGCATACCGAAACCGTGATGGTTACCGGTTTTGCTACGGTCAATTCCGCAGTGGACGCGCTGAAAAAAGGCGCGGCGCATTATCTGTCCAAGCCGATTCAGTTGGATGAATTGCGGGCAGTGGTGCGTCAGATTCAGGAAAAGAAAAAACATCTTCAGATGACGAAAAGCCCGGTGCTGTGTTTCGCAGGACCTCCGGGAACCGGCAAAACATCCATCGGACGGGCGATTGCAGACGCTTTGGAGCGTAAATTTGTGCGGCTTTCTATGGCAGGGCTTCGGGATGAAGCCGAACTTCGCGGACATCGCAGGACTTATGTCGGCGCAATGTCCGGGCGGATTATCAATGAACTCAAGCGGATCGGATACAGAAATCCGGTGTTCATGCTGGATGAAATTGACAAAATCGGTCAGGATTTCAGGGGGGATCCCGCGTCAGTCCTGCTTGAAATTCTCGATCCTGAACAGAATACCCACTTTAATGACCATTATTTGGATATTCCTTTTGATCTTTCCGGCGTGATGTTCATTGCCACTGCAAATGCGGTTGAACGCCTGCCGGGTCCGTTGCTGGATCGGCTTGAAGTCATCAATTTTGCAGGCTATACCGAACGCGAGAAAAAAGAAATTGCCCGAAATTATCTGATTCCCCGCCAGATCAGGGCAAACGGCTTGTCTTCTGCCCAACAGGAATTTGGCGATGATGCGATTCTGCATGTCATCCGAAATTATACCCGTGAAGCCGGACTCAGAAATCTGGAGCGGGAAATCGCCAATGTGTGCAGAAAACTTGCCCGGCTTTCTTTAGGTTCGCAAAATTCAGCAACGGTTCAGATAGATACCTCAATGGTTGAAACGCTCTTAGGTCCCGGAAAATTTGCCCATGAAATTGCAAACCGCGATCATCAGATTGGCGTTACGACGGGGCTGGTGTGGACAGATGTGGGCGGAGAAATCATTTTTATTGAATCAACCATGATGAACGGTTCTCAGCAACTGATTTTAACCGGTTCTATGGGCGATGTGCTGCGCGAATCTGCTCAGACTGCGTTAAGCTATATCCGAAGTCATGCCGAAAAGTTTGAAATTGATCCGGATTTTTTCAAAGGGCGTGATATTCATATCCATATTCCATCCGGTGCGATTCCCAAAGACGGACCTTCTGCGGGCGTAACCATTGCGTTATCGCTCATCTCCTTGCTGACCCGAAAATCGGCGCGCCGGGATATTGCCATTACCGGAGAAATCACGTTGAGCGGGCGTATTTTGGCGGTGAGCGGTATTCGGGAAAAAATTCTGGGAGCGCAGCGTGCCGGAATCACAACCGTTGTTTTTCCCAAACGCAATGAATCGGAAATCAGTGCGCTGGAACCGGAAGTGAAAGAAGGCATGGAAATTGTGTTGGCGGATGAGATTTCGGCGTTGGTCGGGCGGGTGATGGTTTGAGAAAATCGCATCTGATTATAGCGGAACAGATAGTTTTTCAAAGAGAACCTGATTACGCTTTTTTGCATCACTCACAAGCTTATCATAAGAAATAATTTCTATATATATTGAATAGTTCTTATGATAATAGAAATATCCTAAATTGTCAGGGGATGGTGTGCAGTCTTTTTCTTCGGCATACTGTCTTATCTTTTCTGTAAGATCACATAGGATATAAGCATAAAATGGAAATTTGGGCGATATTGAGATGGGGCGACCATTCTTATCAAGAATTTTGCCGTCTGTAATCTTTTTTGCATATCTGATGACTTGCTCAATAGGATTATCATCGTCTGTATAATTCATCCTAACTGGTCGTTTAAATTCAATAATTACAATAGAATTAAACGGAGGATTTCCTTCCACAAATGCAAAAGGCGAGTTGAAGATAAGCAAATCAGGTCTCAGATCGCTCTGATTTTCTATTTCTTCAATATGTTTTAACAGTTTATCTGATGCCAAATACTTATGGTAACAAAGCCTTTCATCAATAATCCATAAATTTTGTTGTTCATGAGTAATTTCATCAGAGGTCTTTTTCAAAGGAAAAATAATTCTATGAATAGTTTCCTCCAGACTATATTTTTTACTTTCATTATTTTTACTTAACAATTTTTCAAATAGTTCTAAGATTAATCTGCGATGAACAATATATTGAGCAAGGTTGGCTTTACCAAAATCATTAACCTGATCAATACATTTTACAAATTTCTCTTTGAATTCTTCCAAATTGTCTTTATCTATATTTTTTTCACCAATAAGATATTGAATTGTTTCTCTTGTTTCGATTTCTGCTTTGTAATAAACTTTAGACAACTCAATATGTAATTTATCCCCTTCCAAGTTCGGAGGAAGTAACTTTAAATATTCAGGTTTATATTTTAACAGAGGTCTGAATTGAGGGCTGTTCGAGAAAATATATTTTTCAATCTTCTCCCGTTTTATTTTTCTCAGAGGTGTTAAATATGATGACAAATATTCTTCTACATAAGGAATAGAGGCATTTTTTATTTCTTCTTTTGTTATTTCACCGAAAACAGATTCTCTTTTTTCCTGGATATTAAAATTTGTTCTTTCAGGATTAACATGCTTATCCAAAAATTTTCCGGAAATATATCCTGAATAGGTAAAATAGCGATCTTGCTCATCTTTTAATTTGTTCGATAAGTCTTTAATATCTGACATTAAAGCGATACTTTCTACTTCTCTGTTATTCGCACAGTAATGTGTTTGATGTTTCTGAGTAGCTCCATGATAAATTTTCAAATGATCAATTCTGAAATTTTCAGATTTAACAGAAAATTCATTGAAAGCGGATGTTGTTTGAATTTTTTCATTGAAAAGCTTAGTTAAGTCTAAGATGGTATTATTATCAATTATTTGTATAAAAGGCTGCTTTTTATACAAAAACCATACAAGGATATGTTCAATGATTTTAAATGCTATAACCTCCGAACTCTTAGGACAATGTGATTGATACGGTTGTTTGAAGTTGAATAGTTTTACGCTTGTTTCTCTGATTTTATCAGAATTATCTTCATCAAATGTATGATTATTTATTCCTTCCCGATTCAGCAGAAAGTCAAATTTTCTGCGATAACAAGAATCGTTTTGGTAAAAAATACTTTTAACTTCAACTTTTTCAAATGCTTTCAGCCATAAAAATCTCCCAATTCCCTTAGCTCCTTTTGAAGCTTTTTTAGTCGTATCAGAAGTGCGAAACGATTGATAGTTTTCATCTGTAAAACCGATACCATTATCTATAATTTCAATATTTTTAATTGGTCGTGTATCATTAAGTGATGGTAATTCTGCCTGCTCATCTCTTTCAATAGTTAAAACTATTTTTCCATCACTGATACCTGATTCTTCTATTGCATGAATGGAATTGACAATAGCTTCAAAAATCGGCAGTAATGAGTTAGAACCAGATAAAGTTGTATTTTGAACTCGTCCGATGAAATTTATATCCATAAATTTATAACCCCCTTCCTTTTCAGGAAACAACTCATTCCTATTTTATATACCTCACTTTTTCTATACGTTATTGTCTAAACCCTGTCAATCCTAATTTTTTAAAGAATAGCTAATCATCAATATGATACCGCCTAAGCTTTCGCCAAAGCGACACCCGGTCAATCCCCAAAATCTCAGCCGCTTTGGTTTTGTTCTGATTGGCTTGCTCCAGTATCCACAAAATGTACTCTTTCTCATTTTCATCCAGCGTCATAAACTTGCGCTGTCGCTGAAATCCCAACGGAAACCGCTGAAGGTCAGGCGGAAGATGCTGAATTTCGATAGCATGAGTGTTTGAAAGCGCAACTGCTCTTTCGATGATATTTTCAAGTTCCCGGACATTGCCCGGAAATTCATAACTGAGCAGCACATTCATCACCTCATCGGCAACCTGATTGATTTGCTTTCCGTAAGATTGGGAAAATTTGCGAAGAAAATGCTGGCATAATAAGGGAATGCTTTCTTTCCGTTCAGATAGCGGAGGAATATCAAGCGTAATCACATTTAAGCGATAGTAAAAATCCTGACGGAATTTGCCGTTTTCAACCTCAGTCAGCAGGTCTTTGTTGGTCGCGGCAATAATCCGAATATCCGTTGCAATTTCCTGAGTGCCGCCCACCCGCATAAATCTTTTTTCCTGAAGCACTCTTAACAGCCTGACCTGCATGGACAAAGGCATATCGCCGATTTCATCCAAAAAAAGTGTGCCGCCGTGCGCGGTTTCAAGCAAGCCTTTTTTGACGCCGCGCGCGCCGGTAAATGCTTCTTTTTCATGCCCGAAAAGCTCATTGGTCAGCAGATCTTCGGTAAATGCGCCGCAGTTGACCGCCAAAAACCGCTTTTCAGCCCGAAGGCTCAGTTGATGAATGGTTTTTGCCACAAGCTCCTTGCCGGTTCCGGTTTCTCCTAAAATCAGCACGTTGCAGTCTGTGGGCGCGATCTGCTCAATCGTGGCTCTGATCGCCTGCATTTTCGGATCTTGTCCGATCAGCAATGGGGTGGGTGGCTGACATTCTGCTACTTGTTGTCTGAGTTGTCGGACTTCCCGATGCAATGCTCTTTTTTCAAGAGCCTGACGCACCAGAATGCGGACTTCATCAATATTGTAAGGCTTTGCAACATAATGATACGCGCCTTTCTGCATCGCCTCGACTGCAGTTGCCACTGTCGCATATCCGGTAATCACAATGACTTCGGTGTCCGGGGTTCTCTCTTTGACGTATTCGACAACCTGCATGCCGTCAACGGTCTGCATTCTGAGGTCTGTCAGAACCAGATCAAATTCCTGTTTTCCGATTTCCTCAATCGCCCGTGCGCCGCTTTCCACAGTTACAATATCATAGCTCTGCCTGCTCAGGATGTATCTGAGATTGTCGCGGGCAATTGCCTCATCGTCTGCTATCAGGATTTTTGCTTGCTGCATTGCGGATACGTCAGACCCTTCACGGTATAAAAAGCGATTCTTCTGTAATCAATTGCAGACATTCGAGCATGGGCATATTTTGAGATATTTCCCACCATTGTTCGGTATGTCTCATATATGAAAGATGAAACTTTTCATTATCCGCATATTCCATTCTTGCGAATTTCGTTTCAAATGACGGAGAAATCGCATCCGGACTCGGAGAATTATATGTGGCGCAGAAGTAGAAATAATTCCGATACCACTTCGAGTGTATATCAGCGAGATAATTCAGGTCAATGTCAGCGGGAGGCGGTTTTATATGCCTCGGTTTCAGAGTTTTTTCAATGAGTTCATCTGCCTTTTCTTTGAGAATACGCTTTACAGAATCAGGCGCCTCATGTTTCACCCGTTTCGGAGGAGCGGGCAGCCACATTTTTCTCTTTTTTGCCATTTCAATAAGTTCCATTCTAAAAAGTATATATTTTCAAATCCGGGTTCTGTCAACCTTATGACTTTCCCCCCTGATATAACGGCAGCCGGATGACAAATCTGGTGCCTTCCTCAACATGGCTCTCAGCCGAAATCGTTCCCTGATGTTTCTGAATAATACCATACACAATCGAAAGCCCCAGCCCTGTTCCTGCGCCGACATCTTTGGTGGTGAAAAACGGGTCGAAAATATGACTGAAATTTTTTTCGGGAA
This sequence comes from Desulfonema limicola, assembly GCA_020718925.1. Taxonomy (GTDB): domain Bacteria; phylum Desulfobacterota; class Desulfobacteria; order Desulfobacterales; family DYRC01; genus DYRC01. The sequence goes on along the minus strand of DYRC01000007.1, from coordinate 20,861 downwards.
TACCGACACCGCTATCTTCCACCGTGATAATACCGATGCCTTCGGTTTCATCTGCTGCTGCCGAAATTCTGATATGCCCCGGTAATGTCTGAATCGCCTGAACCGCATTCATCATCAGATTCAGAAAAACTTCCTGCATTCTCTGAGCGTCCAAGTTCAGAATCAACTCTTTCGGAATAGTTCTTTCAATCTGAATGCCTGCGGGAACCTGACTTGAAATCAGCCTGATTGAACGTTCCACGACTTCCGAAAGCGGTGTCGGTCTCAGCGCAAATTCTTTTTCACGCGAAAATTCCAAAAGTCCTTTGACCGTATCCCGCGCCCGATGAACTTCCTGCTCAATATTGGTCAGCATTTTACGCGCAAATTCAGCATCAGCCTTGCTGCCTTCTTCCAAAAGAATCTGACAGGATGTGGAAATATTGTTGAGCGGATTATTCAACTGATGGGCAATGCCGGAAGTTAATATGCCGATGGAAGACAATTTACGCGCCTGCACCAACTGCTCCTGACGCTTTTCAAGTTCTTCAACCATGCGGTTAAATGCTTCCACCACTTTCTGCGTTTCATCACGGGTTTGCAGAACCGGAAGGGACTTGAAATGCCCCTGAGCAATATGATGCGTGGTTTCTTCAATAATTTTCAACGGAGAAATGATCTTGCGGGCAACTGTGGTGATAAGAAAAAACCCCATCCCCAAAAAGATCAGCAGCGAAGACAGAAGATAGCTTTCAAGCGTTTTAAGGATAATCAGGATTTGTTCACGTTCAAATTTCACAAGTCCGTTGGCGCGATCCACCAAGTCTTTGCCATATTCCCGAAGTCGGACTTCCGTCTCATCGCCGCAAAGCTGTCGTTTCAATCTGACGCACTCGGCAATCTGCTCCATAATGCCTTGATATGCTGATAATTTTTTTTCAATCAGATTGAAGTGAGGCGCGCCTTTAAGATTTTTCATTTCATCGGCAATACTGTTCAATACGGTCAATCCGTAAGCAATATATTTACGATTTTCCTCAAGGTCATCTAAGGAGCGATAGAGAAGGAAATTCTTTTCATAGCGGCGGATTTCCAGAATGGTATTGCTTAAATCATCTGCAATTTCAACGAAATGCTGTTTCCGCTCGATTTCGCGCAGATAGCGATACGATGTTCCGCCGACAAAGCCGATTGCCAGAAGACAGATTGTCAGTCCTACGGCTACTTTCTGACGTATATTCAGATAAAATGGAATATTCATGTTTTAATCCAACCCTTAGTATCAGATTTCTGATCTCTTTTTATCCCATTCAGATCAATTTGGCAACAAATCTTATAGATTCTTCCTATCCGAAGATATCAGATTTTCATGCGATCCGAATAAAAAAACACGCATATTGTTCAGCATGTATTACTTAATACTCCATCTTGTGTATTTTTTTCAGAATCGGATAAGCTTTGTCGAAAAACGGAAATGATTTCTTGACATACCCGGATTCATCTGCTATCTAAGTGCGCCAAAGTAACGAAAGGCGCACAGATATGTTTTTCGATTACAAAAAAAACCGGGTATGGATGGAAAATTTTTCTGTCGTCATGCAGCTTGGGCTTACAATGGCAGGCTGTATTGTGTTGTGTCTTTTTGCGGGACGCTTCCTTGACAGACTGATCGGCACAAAAGGTGTTTTTATAACCATTTTAACTCTTTTCGGAGTTTTTGGCGGCGCAAATGTGGTTTATCGCCAGATACTTGAAATTACCGAAGAAAAGAAGAAGAATCATGGAGAGTAGCGTCTCAATCAGAGAGACTGAAAAAAAATACTGCTCTGTCGCCATGTTCGCTGCCATCGCCGTATCGGTGGCATGTATTGCAGCGGGGTATAAACCGATTGGTAAATCGTTGATTTTAGGGACGATATTCAGTATTGTCAATTTTGTGCTGATGGGAGAAACGCTCCCTGCCCGGATAGACAAAACAAGATCCGAAGCCACATTGATTGCACTGGCTTCTATCGGTTTCAGATATGCGCTGATGGCGATACCTTTATTTATGGCTGTCAGATCGCAGGAATATAATGTGTTCGGCGTGATCGTGGGAATTTTTATGGTTCAATTGATGATCCTTGGGGATCATCTGGCGACATTTATCTTTTCAACTCGTAAACAGGAGTAAGGGCAACGCGATATGGAAGAACTTGGCAGAATTCATCAATTGATCGTCCCAATGTTCGGTTACAAAGTGGTATTTAATCTTGAAACAATCGTGATGACGTGGATTGTTATTACGATTCTCACCCTCTTCGGCACCCTAGCCGCCCGCAAACGAAATATGATTCCTCATGCCATACAGGTCATCGGCGAATTATTTATCGCTCAGTTTGGCGGGCTGGTCAAAGATGCTCTGGATGATGATGAGATGGCAAAAAAATATACGCCGCTGATATGCAGCTTATTTTTGTTTCTCATGTTATCCAACTGGCTAGGGATTATTCCGCGTCTTGAGGAGCCTACCAAGGATCTGAATACGCCGCTGGGATTGGGAGTGTTGGGGTTTTTTATCGCACATTATGCCGGAATCAAAGCAAAAGGCATTAAAGATTACCTTTTGGGATATTGCGAACCTTTCTTTTTTATGATGCCGTTAAACGTGGTCGGCGAACTCGCAAAAGTCGTCTCCATCTCTTTTCGTCTTTTCGGAAATATCATGGGCGGTTCTATTATTATCATGGTCGTTTCCTATCTGACGTACAGCGTACTTCTCCCCCCGTTTCTCAATCTGTTTTTCGGAATGTTCGTAGGCACGATTCAGGCTTTTGTATTTACAATGTTGACAATTGTTTACATTTCAGTACAGGTGAAATAAGCTATGGCATCAGACATTCAAACTTGGGTTCGTGTTGCCGCATTTGTGGGCGGCGGTATTGCCATGGGAGTAGGGGCAATCGGTGCGGCGGTGGGAGAAGGATATTCAGCCGCGTGTGCAAACAGCGCCATATCCCGCAATCCGAAATCAGCAGGCGAAATTTTCAAAGCCATGCTGGTGGGGCAAGCTATTGCGGAATCTGCGGCGATTTTTGCGCTGGTCATTGCAATGCTTTTATTGTTCAGCAAATTCCCGACAGATTCTTACGTGATGGTAGCGGTGCTGCTGTCAGCGGGAATATGTATGGGACTTGGCGCAATCGGTTCCGGTATCGGATCAGGCTTTCCGACAGGCGCGGCGTGTATCGGCATTTCCCGTCAGCCCGGAATCGGCAAGCGGTTGACAACAAACATGCTGATCGGTTCAGCCGTATGCCAGACACCTTCTATTTTTTCAATGGTGGTGTCATTTATTTTGTTGTTCACGGATTTTTCACAACAGCCGCTATTGCCTACATTTGCAGCACTTGTGGGCGCGGGGCTTTCCGCAGGATTAGGGTCTATCGGTCCCAGTCTGGGCGGAGGACTGGTAGCGCAGGCAGGGTGCGAAGGCATTGCCCGGCAGCCTACGCGAAGCACCGCTCTGACCAATATCATGCTTCTGGGGCAGGCGGTAAGTCAGACAACGGCAGTCTATGGGCTGCTGATCAGTTTTATTCTGCTGTTCAAGGGCGTCCCTGACTCACCGGCGATTGCACCGGCAGCAGCACTTTTGGCAGCAGGCATCTGTATGGGATTTGCAGCCATAGGACCCGGTATCGGTGAAGGATACGTCGGGCAGAAAGCTGTGGATGCGATGGCAAGAAATGAGGATGTTACTGCGGTAATTACCCGGACCATGCTGGTCGGACAGGCAGTTACCGAATCAACAGGAATATATGGGATGGTGATCGCACTCGTCCTGATTTTTGTCGTATAACCGTGTGTAAAAAACATTTTGGAGGAAGAAAAAAAATGGCAATTGAAGGCGCAGATATTGTTAAAGCAGCGGCATTTTTGGGCGCAAGCATTTCGATGGGACTCGGAGCGATAGGTCCTGCGGTAGGCGAAGGTATGGTTGCAGCAAAAACATGCGAAGCTATTGGCAAAAACCCAAGAGAAGCCGGCTTGCTTACCCGAACCATGCTGGTTGGACAGGCTGTAACCGAATCCACAGGTATTTATTCGCTGGTTATCGCCTTGCTTCTTCTTTTTGTAGTTTAAGTTCCTTCTGATAATTAAGGAAGGCAGTCAATGCAAATCATAAGCAACATAGCCCTTATCACGATTAACGGCACATTGGTGATTCAGATACTTTCTTTTCTGACGCTGATGTTTATTCTGAGACGCATTATGATTCGTCCATTAAGCGAAGTGATGCTCCAAAGAAAAGAGTATATCAACGGCTTAAGCGGAGATATTGATGATGCGGAATCGCAGATGGAGACAATTTCGTCTCAATTGAAAAATCGGGAATCTGCGATTCGTGCCGAAGCCAACGAACTCAGAAAAAAACTGGAAGCATCGGGAAGCCAGAGGGCTGCTGAACTGCTTGCTGCTGTTAAAGAAGAAGTGTCCGCATTAAAAAGCAAGACAGAAAGAGATGTCAGCGAACAGATTGCTGAGGCTAAAAAATATCTCAAAGCAGAGTCCGAAATTCTGGCAAATCAGATTATGGAGAACATTTTGGATCGGAGGATTGCCCCTTGAAAAACATAAGAAATTCCATGCGTTTATCTCTGTGGATCATGGGCGCAATAGGTTGTATTCATTTGGCGGGCAGCACTGCGTGGGCAGACGAAGGCTCCAAACACTGGCGTCCTACCTACGACCTTGTAATGGCATGGGTGAATTTTGGAATACTGGTATTTCTGCTGGTCAAATATCTCAAGACGCCATTGATGAATTTTCTGCATGGTCAGCGGGAAGATGTCGCTCGTGAAATCCGTCAGATGGAACGTGAGAAAGAGAAAGTTTCAGGTAAAATCGGGGAGATGATGAAAGCGCTGGCAGACAGCGAAACCCATTTTGCGGAACTGAAAAATCGCTTCATCAAGCGCGGAGAAGATGCAAAACAGAACATTATCAAGGATGCTGAACAGCAAAGCCGACTGATAATGGACTTGGCAAAGCAGAAAATAACGGGCAGAATTGCTCAGGCAAAAAGCGAAGTCAAGGTTCAATTGGTAGATCAAGCCATTGCCCTTGCTACGAAAAAGCTCCCTGAAATTATCACAGATGATGATAATCAGAAATTATTGGATCGCTATTTAATTGCAGCGACCTGATGCGTATTGAATGATGAACCCGGCTCTTGTTGAAGGAGTCGGGTTTTTCATTTTTTCACGAACTGTATTCAGATATGAAAAATGAAACCTACTGGAAAAAATTGCTTTCTTCTGCCATCACAACCGCAGAAGAATTAAGCCGCCACCTTCCGATTGATCGGGAAAAGATAGAAAAGGTGATTGCCCGCTATCCCATGCGGATCAATTCTTATTATCTTTCCCTGATTCGACATCAAGGCGATCCGCTTTGGAAACAGGCAATTCCCGATATTGCGGAAATCGAAGATACATGGGGCGATGATGATCCGCTGACCGAAGAAGCTCAATCACCTGTTCCCAATCTCATTCATCGCTATCCTGACCGGGCGGTGTTTCTGATTTCAAGCGAATGTGCTATGTTTTGCCGATATTGCATGAGAAAGCGCAAAATCGGTCATCCTTTTGTGGTCAATGATCATACTATTGACGCCGGAATCCGATATATTCGCGATCATACCGATATCCGGGACATGATTCTTTCCGGCGGAGATCCGCTGCTTCTTGATGATGAGCGGCTTAAAACCACATTGACACAGCTTCGCGCAATTTCGCATGTTGAGATTATCCGCATTCACACACGGATTCCATGCACCCTGCCTCAGCGGATCACACCGGAACTGTGCGATATGCTTAAAGCCTTTCACCCTTTGTATATCAACACGCATTTCAATCATCCTGATGAAATTACGCCACAATCTTCAATGGCTTGTGCTATGCTTGCCAATGCAGGGATTCCGATGGGATGTCAGACCGTGCTGCTGAAAGGCGTCAATGATGATCCTGAAATTATGAAACGTCTGATGCAAAAACTGATGAGCATCCGGGTTAAGCCTTATTACATTCACCAAAGCGATCTGGTTCGCGGAACAGGACATTTTCATACTCATCCGGAAAAAGGGCTTGAAATAATAGAAAAACTGCGAGGTCATACATCGGGGTTGTGTGTGCCGCATTTTATGATTGATCTTCCCGGCGGCGGTGGTAAAATCCCTCTTCTGCCGGAATATGTGCAGAAAAAAGAGCCGCACAGATGGCTGATCCGAAATTATGAGGGAAAATCTTTTGAATATCCTATAAAGGGGAAAAACAATGGACATTCTTGACGCCATAAGACAGCGAAAAAGCATTCGCAATTTCAAACCAACGCCTGTATCCAAAGAAATTCTGAAAAAAATTCTGGAAGCTGCGGTACGAAGCCCGTCAGCCATGAACACCCAGCCATGGGAATTTATGGTTATGGGCGGAGACGTTCTTGAAACGATACGACAGAGTTATATTGAAAAGCTTCGCTCCGGCGAGCAGCCCTGCTCAGAGCATTCGGTGGTCGGGTGGACAAAAGACAGCGTGTATCGGCAGCGTCAGGTGAATCTTGCCAAAGAGCTTTTCAATCTGATGGATATTGCCAGAGATGATACGGAAAAAAGGGCGCAATGGCTGGAGCGGGGATTTCGCTACTTCGACGCCCCGGCTGCAATCATTATTCTGACAGATCGCGCTCTTGCCGAAACCGCGCCTCTGCTTGATCTTGGCGCAATCATGCAGACAATATGTCTTGCGGCAGTTCATTACGGACTAGGAACCTGTATCGAAGATCAGGGCGTGATGTATCCGGATGTATTGCGGAAACATCTTAATATCCCGGATTCAAAACGGATTATTATCGCTATTGCTATCGGCTATCCTGATGAAAATTTTCCGGCAAATCGTCTGCAAAGCGGGCGCGAATCTGTTGAAAGTATTACAACATGGCATGGGATTATGTGAAAAAGTATAAACTCTGTGTCTTTATTCTGATTACTTTTACAGCCGGGTGTACGCTGCCTTTTCAAGTTATGAGGCTTGATCTCAGCGAAATTGAAAGACAACTGTACGATGAAGCCCGATTATGGAAAGGAACGCGGTATGTTCACGGAGGAAATGACGCGAATGGAATTGACTGTTCCGGACTTGTCTCAAGAGTCTATGAAAAACTTTTCAATATCCGCTTACCGCGTGATACTTCACAGCAGGCGATAGTCGGCGTTCCGATTTCAAAATCTGAACTCAGAGCCGGAGACCTTGTGTTTTTTTCGCGGTATTCCAAGCTTAATCATGTGGGAATTTATTTAAAAAACGGTGAATTTGTTCATGCGTCCACCAAGTCGGGCGTAATCATTTCACATCTTGAAGATGAATATTGGCAAAAAATATACCGGACTTCGCGCCGAGTTCTCCATTAAAAAAATAAGCCTCCGCATTATCAGCAGAGGCTTATTTAGGAGGAGGTTACAGGGGGGTAACCTTTATCACTTAATTCTTACGAAATTTTTTAAATCCTGCGAGTCCGATCAATCCGAGTCCCATCAGAATCACGGTTGCCGGTTCGGGAGTTCCTGCTGCCGGACCCGAATCTGCCGGATCTGCTACCGGCGGATCATACAATCGGACAATCAAATCCTGCTTGTAGCCGGTTTGTGCGATTCTGTACATATAATCCAAATCTTTGGCATTGAAATTCTGCTGTAAATCGGCAAGCATGGTGTCTGCCAAACTCCATGTCGTATTTGTTACGGTTGCAGACGGAGCACCTACTTTGTTAATTTTGGTAACGTAAAAATCTCCGGTATTCAGATTGTATTCTTTGTCATAGTCAACAACCACTTCCCACAGAGCCACTTGCAGAGCTGCTACGGTCGTAGTGGTAGGAGAATTTTTATAATAATTTTCAAACAGCCATGCTGCCTGTAATCCGCCTTGTACTGCGCTGGGAGCTACAAGTTCGACAGTTCCGGTTCCTGCATACTGAAACGGATCAACACAGAATGCCGTGAACCAATCCGTATCCGGATTATCGGGATTTTCTATCAGATTGCCATCATCTATAACTTTGACGTTGAAATTCGATGCCGTGCCGTTATAGGTATGCTCTGCGCCTGCATCATCCTTAGATACCATACTGACGGTCTGTCCGGCAGCTCCGATAGAGCTGACATAACTCAGCGAATCCGCATACCCGTTCAGCGGTGCTAAAAATAATACCGCTGCTGCCACTGCCAAAGCCAAAGTTCTCATCAAATTTCTGTTCATTGTAGTTCCCCTCTCAATTAAGAAATGTTTATCAGGCTGATGCCCGATATTATTGTTTAACGTCTGCCTATCGATCCCCTTAAAAATCCGCCCATACTCATCAGCCCGATACCTATCAATATCATAGACGCAGACTCAGACATCATGGCAGGATTATTAAAAGAAGCAAAAGCAAACGATGAAACCATCAGAAAAAATATTATAAACAAAGATGCAATTTTCAATGTCATATTCATACGCCACCTCCGAAATGTGATTTTTGTATCACTTCTTGCCTATTTTTATATGCACATTCAATGCCAAAGCTGATAATAAAATTATTGTTTATATGAAAAGTATTATATAATCAGACAATTAAATTATTATTTGCGGGATATAATTATCACGCCAAAGTTCATAATCTACAAAATTTGTAGGTTGTTTTTTAGTTTATCTCAATTTTTCAGGTTTGATTATTTCCGAGAAAACAAACTTCGCACGATTTTGCGCGGGCAGACGAAAAAAATAAGCCCCCGCTTTTCAGCAGAGGCTTATTTTAGGAGGTGGTTACAGGGGGGTAACCTTATATCACTTAATTTTACGAAGTTTTTTTAAATTCTAATCCCATATCGTTGATAGTACAAGACGTGGCTGCGTTGGAGAGTGATGCTAGGGACATTATTGTTTAACGTCTGCCTATCGTTCCTCTTAAAAATCCGCCCATACTCATCAGTCCGATACCTATCAATATCATAGAAGCAGCCTCAGACATCATAGCATGATTGTTAAAAGAAGCAAACGCAAACGATGAGACCATCAGAAAGAATACGATAAACAATGATGCAATTTTCAATGTCATATTCATAAGCCACCTCCGAAATGTGATTTTTTTATTTCTTCTTATCCATATTTATATGCACATTCAATGCCAAAGCCGATAACAAAATTATTGTTGGTATGAAAAGTATTATATAATCAGATAATTAAATAGTTGCTTTGCGGGATATAATTATCGCGCAAAAAATCATAATCTACAAAATTTGTGGGTTGTTTTTTTGTATTATATCAAATTTTTGAGTTTAAAAAATAGACCTCCGCATTTTGAGCAGAGGCTTATCTCAGAAGGAGTTACAGTAACATTTTTACAAAGTTTTTTAAACTATTTACATCCGATCAGATTAGGAATAATATATAAGATTAATCAGAAAGAATACGTATGAAATCCTAAGTCAATGATACTTTAAAAATTTCGGAGAGAACATGAAAACAGATCGCAATGTATATCTTAAAATGGAAACTTTGGAAAATGCCAAAGCTATTCTGATTGAAGCATTTCCTGATTTCGGAAATCTGCCGGGTGAGATCGTGTCTGTGCCGGATGCGGTGGGGCGCGTTCTGGCTGAACCGGTGGTGGCAAACATTTCTTCGCCTAATTTTCATTCCGCAGCTATGGATGGCATTGCGGTCAAGGCTGAAGACACTTTCGGCGCGTCAGAAGGGCGTCCCAAAGAATTAATCATCGGTAAAACCGCATTTTATGTCAATACCGGGCATGTTCTTCCTCAGAATACCAATGCCGTGATTATGATTGAGCATGTTCAGGTCATGGATAACAACCGCATTCAGATCGAAGCCCCGGCATTTCCCTGGCAGTATGTGCGGAAAATGGGCGAAGATATTGTGGCAACCGAATTATTGTTTCCCCGAAATCATCAGATTACGCCCTATTGTGTCGGCGCGTTGTTATCCGGCGGCATTTTCACGGTTTCAGTGCGGAGAAAGCCTAAGCTTCTGATTATTCCTACCGGATCGGAACTGGTAGATTGGCAAAAAACGCACACGCTTAAACCCGGTCAGATATTTGAAACCAACTCATTTGTGCTGGGAAAACTTGCCGAATCCTGCGGCGCAAACTATGTCCGCCATGAGATGATCACGGATATTTTGGAAAAAATCACTGCTGCGGTTCAGGAAGCCATCAACGCGGATTTTGATATGGTTCTCATGGTCGGCGGATCATCAGCCGGGTCTGAGGATTATTCCAAAGATGTGATTCTCGGATTGGGCGAGGTATTGGTTCACGGCGTAACCATGATGCCCGGCAAGCCGATTTTAATCGGAAAAATTAAAAACAAGCCGGTATTCGGGATTCCGGGCTATCCGGTGTCTGCGATTTTAGCCTTTGAGCAGTTTGTGCGCCCGTTGATTTGCCGAAAGCTGGGCGTTCCCGAACCGGAACGCGAAAAAATCGCAGTTGAGCCGAGCCGCAAGATTGCATCAAAATTGGGGCTTGAGGAATTTGTACGCGTCAAGCTGGGCATGGTCGGACATCGCATTGTGGCAACGCAACTACCCAGAGGCGCGGGCTGCATCACCAGCATTACCGAAGCAGACGGCATTATCCGCATTCCCAATTCCATTGAAGGCATTAAAGATGGCGAGCCGGTCATGGCGGAACTTCTGCGTCCGTTGGCTTCTCTTCACAATACGCTGGTGGTGGTGGGCAGCCATGACAATACGCTGGATGTGTTGGCAGATGAACTCAGAGCCGGGGAGAAGGGACTGATATTGTCCTCAAGCCATGTCGGCAGCACTGGCGGATTGATGGCGATTAAAAAAGGCGTGTGTCATCTGGCAGGCTCTCATCTGTTAGATGCCGAAGATGGTTCGTATAATGTGTCTTACATCAGAAAATATCTGTCAGATACGCCGGTTAAACTGGTGCATCTGGTGTATCGGGATCAGGGCTTTATGGTTTTGCCCGGAAATCCGAAAAATATCAAAGGTATTGAAGACTTGGCGCGTGAAGATATTCGATTTATCAATCGTCAGGGCGGATCCGGCACGCGGATTCTGTTGGATTATCGCCTTAAACAGACAGGAATTGATCCGGCAAAGATCAAAGGCTATGAGACTGAAGAATTTACGCACATGTCGGTGGCTGTTGCGGTTTTAAGCGGCGCGGCAGATGTCGGACTTGGCATTCTGAGCGCGGCAAAGGCGTTAAAGCTTGATTTTATTCCGGTGGTAACGGAGCAGTATGATCTGGTGATTCCCCAAGCATATTTTGAATCGGAAAATATTCGGATTCTTTTGGAGACGATCAACTCCGCAAGATTCAAAGCGCGTGTTGAAACTTTGGGCGGATACAGCACCAGACGCACGGGGGAGGTTATTCCCTTTTGAAGAAAAATGCTGACTAAATTCGCAAAAAAGAGTATGATGTCTGTCATGCTTTGTGAAATCAAAAATGTGAAACAATATGACGGCGAACCTCAGCGGCGATGGTTTGTGGATGATTATTTTGATCTGATTGTCTGGCTCAGTAAAAACAAGGAAGTGATCGGTTTTCAATTGTGCTATGACAAACTGAAAAATCAGCACGCCCTGACATGGCATAAACATACGGGATATATACACAATCGCGTTGATGACGGGGAGCAGAAGCCGGGCAAGTACAAAGCAACGCCGGTTTTGGTAACAGATGGTAAATTCGAGTCTGAAGCTGTTGCTGAAATCTTCAAACGGGAAAGCAAAACTATGGACAAAGAACTGGCGCACTATATTTATCAGATGCTCAAAGATTATTCTGATTTATATTCTGCTCAAACAGATAGTGAATTATGAACGCATTATTAGCTCTTGAAGACGGGCGGATTTTCAAATGCCGCTCATTCACAGGTCCCGGACAGGCTTTCGGGGAAGCGGTTTTCAATACCGGCATGACCGGGTATCAGGAAGTGCTGACCGACCCATCATATCGGGGACAGATGGTTACCATGACCTATCCGCTGATTGGCAATTACGGCGTCAATCCTGAAGACATCGAATCAGACCGGGTGCAGGTGTCTGCATTCATCGTCAGGGAATATCAGCCATCCCCAAGCAATTTCAGAGCCACTGCCACGCTTGCAGAGTATCTGAAACGCTATGGAGTTTTGGGCGTTCACGAATTGGACACCCGTGCGCTGACCCGGCATCTCAGAGATTTCGGCGCAATGCGGGCGGTGATTTCTACGGATAATCTCAATCCTGATGACTTGGTTCGGCAAGCCAAAGCCATTCCCAGTATGGCAGGGCAGGATTTGGCAAAGGTCGTGAGTTCCGATACTGCGTATTATTGGGAAAACTCAACGCCGATTTTATGCGGCGCATCTGCTTTGAATAAAGATTTGTGGAAACATAAAGGCAAAAAGCCGTCTGTGATCGCGTTTGATTTCGGAATCAAATACAATATTTTACGATGTCTGGAACATCAGGGCTTTGAAGTGATTGTTGTTCCGGCAAAAACCGATGCAGATACCGTCAGAGCGATGTCGCCGGATGGCATTTTTTTCTCCAACGGTCCCGGAGACCCGGAGCCGGTTACATACTCCATTGAAACCATTCGCGCTTTGTTAGGGCAGGTTCCCATGTTCGGAATTTGTCTGGGGCATCAGCTACTTGGGCTGGCGCTGGGCGCAAAAACCTACAAGCTCAAATTCGGGCATCGGGGCGCAAATCAGCCGGTCAAGAATCTGATTACCGGAAGGATTGAAATTACTTCGCAAAATCACGGCTTTGTGGTGGATTTGAGTACGCTGAACAAATCCGATGTGGAAATTACCCATATCAATCTGAATGATAACACGCTGGAAGGATTCAGACATAAGAAATATCCGCTGTTTGCGGTGCAGTATCATCCCGAAGCTTCGCCGGGTCCCCATGATGCCGCGTATCTGTTTGAAAATTTCAGAAACCTGATGAAAGAATGCCGATAGCAACGCCATGAAAACACTGATTCTCACAGAAAAGCCGTCGGTTGCCAGAGATTTTGCCAAAGCACTTGGGGTTAATGGAAAAAAAGACGGCTATTTGGAAAATGAGCAGTATGTCATCACTTGGGCTATCGGGCATCTGGTGGACTTGTCAGAGCCGGAAGATTATGATGACAAATGGGGTGGGCGATGGCGGCTTGATGTGCTGCCCATTTTACCGGAACAGTTTAAATATAAATCTATTGCTGCAACGGAAAAGCAGCTTAACATTATCAAATCGGTGCTGAATCAGGGACATTTTGATAAGATCGTGATTGCTACTGATGCAGGGCGCGAAGGCGAAGTGATTGCCCGAACCATTCTTCTTGTGTCTGATTTCAATTCGCCGAACAATATGAGGCGGTTCTGGACAAGTCAGGCATTGACGCCGCAGGTGATCAAAGAGGGCTTGGAAAAATCAAAGCCTGCCTCATTTTATGATCGGCTGTGGAAAGCCGGGCAGTCGCGTCAGATTGCAGACTGGCTTGTGGGTATGAACGGCTCGCGGGCTGCCACAATTCGGCTTAAAGATTTATTCAGCGTGGGACGGGTTCAGACTGCCGTGCTTTCTCTGCTCGCGGATCGGCGCAGGGAGCGGGAAAATTTCAAGCCGGAACCATTTTGGATGCTTCGCGCCGTATTTGCCAATGATAAAGGAACTTGGACAGGGCTTTGGACTAAGAAAAAAGAAAACCGGTTTTATACTGAGGAAGAGGCAGTTCAGGTTCAGAGAAGTATTGAGAAGCAGACCGGAAATGTCGCATCGGTTAAAAAGCAGAAAAAAAAACAGCCGCCGCCGCCCTTGTATTCGCTGACCGAACTTCAGCAGGATGCTAACAAGCAGTTTGCTTTCTCTGCCCAGACCACGCTGGATATTGCCCAAAATCTGTATGAACAAAAAAAGTGCCTGTCTTATCCGCGTACAGATTCCAAAGTGCTGGGCAGCCAAAACGCGGATATGGCAAAAAAATTGGTTGAACAGCTTTCTCAAAACTACTCCGAACTGTTTGACGGTGTTGAGAAAAAGCTTATCGCGGCGTCTAATAAGCGGGTGTTTGATGATGACAAGCTGACGGATCATCACGCGCTGATTCCGCTTGCGCCGCTTCCGGCATCTGCCGGCGATCAGGAAAGCAAACTTTACGATTTGGTTATCCGGCGATTTGCCGCAGCATTTCATCCGGATTTTGAATTTGAGCAGACCGATATTGTAACTGAGGTGAAAAAACAGAATTTTCAGACCAAAGGACGGGTAATTCTCAAGCCCGGCTGGCAGGCGTTGTATAAAAATGAAGCGCGTGAGGAAGAAGATTCGGAAGCCGGGAATCTGCCGCCGCTGGCGGATAACGATCCGGCAATGGTAACGGAGAGCCGGATTGAAAAGAAAATGACCACGCCGCCGCCGGAGTATTCCGAAGCATTGCTGCTCAAAGATATGACCAATCCGGCAAAATATGTGTCTGAAGAAGAATTGAAGAAAGTCTATCGGGGCGATGTGGGACTCGGAACTCAGGCAACCCGCGCTCAGATTATCGAAACGCTTCTGCACAGAAACTATGCAGAACGAAATAAAAAGCAGATTATCGCAACAGATAAAGGCTGCCTGCTGATTGATCGGCTGCGCGGCTTAACGATGGCAAAAATTCTGACTTCGCCGGAGGAAACCGCCCGTTGGGAAAGGCGTCTTGACCGCATTGCACGCGGAGAGGATTCAGGCGAAGATTTTTTAACAACGATTCGGCAGTTTGTCAGCCAAATGGTGGAGGAATTTAAAATGAGCAGTGATCCTTCTGAAATCGGAAAATGTCCGGCTTGCGGGGGAAGCATTATTGAAGGCAAAAAAGGCTTCGGGTGCGCCAATTGGAAAGAAGAAAACGGCGGATGTAAATTCGTAATCTGGAAACAATTGGCAGGCAAAGATTTGGAAATTTCTGTCATTCAGCAATTGCTTGAAAAGCGCGAAACAGCGCCGATAGAAGGCTTTATGTCCAAAAAAGGAACGCCCTTTTCCGCATCCCTAAAACTTGTTCAACAAGAAGAAACCGAATGGAGGATTCAGTTTGATTTCGGAGAGCCGGAAGAAATCGGAATCTGCCCGGCTTGCGGCGGCAAAGTTGTTGAAGGGAACAAAGGCTTCGGGTGTGCCAATTGGAAAGAAGAAAACGGCGGATGCAAATTCGTGATTTGGAAAACCATCGCGCAAAAAGAGCTGCCCAGAGAAACGGTACTATTGCTTTTAGAAAAAGGAATAACCGAAACAATTGATGGTTTTATCTCAAAAAAAGGCTCACCATTTTCTGCCCGATTGAAAGTTCAAAAAGATGACGCAGGAACGCTCAAAGTCGTGTTTGATTTTGATCAGAATCGCATGATGTAAATTATGCTTTTCATATTCTGAATTATTTAGTATGATCATCATTCAAATATTCAAAAGATGAATTACATTTAATCACAGAGAATGCTGCCTATGAATAACGATCTTTCGGAAAAAGCCGTAATCCTGATTATTGACGACAGTCCGACGAATTTGAAAATTTTGTTGAAATATCTGAAAGTATCGGGCTTTGAGATACAAATGGCTGAACATGGGGAAGCGGGCTTGGCAAAGCTTGAGACACTCAGACCGGACATTATCTTATTAGACGTGATGATGCCCGGCATTGATGGGTTCGAGACCTGCCGCCGCATTAAGAAAAAGCCTGAAATAAAGGATATTCCTGTCATTTTTATGACATCGCTTTCCGAAATTTCAGATAAAATCAAAGGCTTTAATCTCGGTGCGGTGGATTACATCACCAAACCCTTTCGACAGGAAGAGGTTTTGGCAAGAGTCAATACGCATCTGACCATTCTGCGGCAGCGAAACGAAATTCTCCGGCAAAAGGAAGAACTTGAAAAGGCGTTGGCAGAAATCAAGGTGCTGAAAGGACTTCTGCCGATATGTTCTCACTGCAAAAAAATCAGAGATGACAAGGGAGCATGGGAAGTGATAGAGGTTTATATCAGAAATCATTCCGAAGCAAAATTCAGTCACGGAATATGCCCTAGCTGCGCGAAAGAACTCTATCCTGATTTTTACAAACAAAAATAAACGTTATCGGGCAGTGGGAAACTGCTTTCCGTACTTTGCCTGCGTTTCAGCGCAGCCGGTATCGCCGCACCGCGTATATTCTTCCATCTGTTTCTGATAAATTTTCAGATGAAGCTCATATTCTTCCTTATTTTTCAGACGATCCTTATCCTGAGAGTTTAAATTCTTTTTTTCAAGACAGGAGATGATTTTGTTTTTAAGCACAGACAGGTTATAGGGCTTGGTAATATAGTCTTCCGCGCCCTTTTTGATGCACTGTACCACAATATCCATCTCATTGACTCCGGAGGTAATCATGACCGGAATATCTGCCATAGCCTCCTCCTCTTTCATCAGCTTTAGGACTTCGTAGCCCGTCATTTTAGGCATGAGAATATCCAGCAGCACAAGATCAGGCGGCTGTTTCCGCATAATATTCAACGCCGTAATCCCATCTCCGGCAAGAATCGGAATATGCTCAAGCATTTCAACGAGATCGGAAAGAATATATCTGTTGGTTTCATCATCGTCAATAATCATAATCGTTGTGGGATTCGGCATCATAATACTCCTGATAGGTTAAGCGTTATTCTGTTCCGGCGGTTCGGCTTGATACATGGGCTGCATCGGCATCCGATTGACCTGTTCTTCATAGATAAGCATCAGAAACACGGTTGAAAAGGGCAGCGTGAATATCCAGCCGATATAGGTATAGCCTCCGAGCATATAAATTCCCGTGATCAGAATTGCGACAATCAGATGATCCGAAAATTTTTCTTTGTTCGTCGTGATCTCAAAGCTTTCTTTCACTGCCTCAATAATTCCCTTTTGTTTGTCTGTCATCAGCGGCAGCATATACAGGCAGATATAAGAGATGGCTAAAGATATGAGGATGCCGGGCAGGATGAACATCATCAAGCCCATCATAATAAGGATAAACACAGCTATTCCGAATCCGAGAAGCGGAAAAAACAGTTTCATCTGCGAAAAAATATCCTGAATCACAGGTTCACGTCCGTTTCTGATCATCAGCAGGACAGACTGCATATAGCCCGCCATCATTACCGGCGCAAGAAAGCCAAGCGTTATGACGCTGGCAACGCCCATAACCAGCGTCATCAGAATCAGCGGCGCAATATACTGAAGCATCAGTTTCCATGCGGTTTCAAGATAAAGTTTGAAGTTCATTGCCCCTCCGTTGTGGTTTGTTTAGCCTATTTATAAAATTATGATAAAAATAAGTCAAGTTTTAATCCGATTATGTGTGTGATTCACCATAGTCGGTAAACCCTATGCAGCAATTTTCATTCGGATTCTTTGATGCCAGAAGTCATTTCACCAATCATTTGCTCTGAGTATTTTCTCTGACATCTGTTTCCGGTCTGATAAAAAATTTCAGGCAGAACGGACATATCCGTCCGAAACCGCACGGAGGAGGACAGACACCGGCAATACATGAAGAAGGGCGCATATTTCTTACCGGAATTATTGCCGAAAAGCCTGATCCGACATCGGAAGAACTCTGCGGGTATTATGAAGATAGAACCGGTAAAAAAGTCGGTCTTCCTCCGTAATGACTGCAGAGGTCGGTTCGGACATTGCGGATATGTTGTTTAATCAATAGGGAAACGATATATGTTGTAACGGCATATCAGAACGAACAGCAATCAGTCATGAAGCAGAAGTTTTATACGAGCATTGATTCAACGTTGAAATTTCAACCCCAGCTTTTTCATCTTACGCCATAATGTAGAGCGATCTATTCCGATGGATGCTGCTGTTTTCCTGCGATTCCAGCCATTTTCCCGCAGCACCCGGAGAATTTCTTCCCGTTCCCGTTCATCAATTTCTTCAGCCGGCGAAAAACCGGCAGGCGTATTCCCCCGTCTTTCTATCGGATGTTGCAGGTATTCGGGGAAATCGTTCTGTTGAATGAGATTTTCCCGGCAGATGATCAGCGCGTGTTCGAGGATGTTTTCAAGTTCTCTGATATTTCCGGGATAGTCATAGTTCAGAAGAATTTCCATAGCATGTCCGGAAAGGTCAATTACTCTGTCGTTTCGGGCAGCACAGAGGCGTCTGATGATATGTCGGATCAGCAGGGGAATATCAAGCCGGCACTCTTTCAAGGCAGGCAGCTCAATTCGGAATACATTCAGGCGATAATACAGGTCTTCCCGAAAAAGCTGCTTGCCGACAAGCTCCCGCAGATTGCGGTTTGTCGCGGTGATAATCCGCACATCTACCTTCATAATTCGGCGGCTTCCCAGAGGATAAAACACCTTTTCTTCCAAAACCCGTAACAGTTTTGCCTGAAGCGGCAGCGGCAGATCACCGATTTCATCCAAAAACAACGTTCCTCCGTCAGCTTCCTGAAAGCGTCCGGGCTTGTCCTGATCCGCCCCTGTGAACGCGCCTCGGACATAGCCGAACATCTCCGACTCCAAAAGGCTTTCCGGGATAGCCGCACAGTTGACTTTGACCATCTGCCTGTCAGCCCGCCGGCTGTCCGAGTGTATGGCTTTTGCCAGCAGATCTTTGCCTGTCCCGGTCTGCCCCTCAATCAGTACGGTAGCATCCGTACTTGCAACGGCATGAACCTGTTCAAAAGTTCGCTGCATGGCAGGACTTTTTCCGATCATGTCGTTAAACGTATATCGGTCGCTGATCGCCTGATCAAGCTGATAGACCAGCGTTAAGTCATGGAAAGTTGCCAACCCGCCGACAATGGTGTCTTTTTCGTTTCTGAGCGCCATGTAACTGACATGAATCGGAATGATTTCTCCGTGCCGGGTAATCATTTTACCGTGCCGGCTGCTGCGTGTTACGCCGTCTCTGATGGTTTCCTTCAACATACAGAAACCTTCAGCCGCCTCGCCTTTGAAAATCGCAGCACAGGGTTTTCCCAAAACTTCACGGCGGCCGTAACCGGATATTTTTTCAGCGTTCTTGTTAAAGAAGGTGAGATAGTAGTCATGGTTCACCGTAAAGACGCCGATATCGAGATTATCAAGGATAATTTTTACGTTGCGTTCTTCATGACGGATTCTGTCAATAAGATCGGCGATGGGCTTCTGATCCTGTATAATCGTCAGGCAGCCTACGATATGGCGGCAATCGTCATACACCGGCGTTGCAACTCGCGTAAAAAGATGTTTTTCATCAAAATCATCCCGTATCTGAATTTCGTTCTCATCGTCTGCCATATCGCTGTTGTCTTTGAACATACAGTTTGCAAGACAGGGAACGCCCATAAAAACTTCCCGGCACGGTCTTCCCACAGCTTCCGATTCGCGCAATCCTATCAGCGACTGAGCCGAATAGTTCATTGAGGAAACCCGGCGGCGGCAATCCACCATAAACGCTCCGATATTCAGTTCATCCAGAATTTGCAGCCACTGACTGAATGAAACACTGTATTTGCTTTGGCTCAATCTGATCATAATGGTAAGAAAATCGTAAAAACAGTTCCGGTTCCGATATGGCTTTCCACCTGAATGCTGCCTTTGTGCCGCTCAATAATTCCATAAACTGTCGAAAGCCCGAGTCCTACGCCGTATCCTTCTTTTTTCGTGGTAAAAAACGGCTCAAAAATATGAGGCAGGTCTTTGGCTTCAATCCCGCAGCCGCTATCTTCAACTTTGATGATAACCGTGTTTTTGTCAGCATCATAGCCGCCTTCAAGTCGGAGATTTCCGCCATCAGGCATCGCATCAATCGCATTGAAAATAAGGTTGATCAGACATTGCTGTAACTGATTGAAATCCCCATGCACCTGCGGAATGTCTTTTTTTACGGAAAGTCCGAGCCGGATATTGCCGAGTTCAAGCTTGTGCTGGCTGAGTATTTTGCTGCGATTCAGTAATTCTTCTACCGATACCTGACTGAAAGCAGGCGGCGATTTCCGGGAAAAACTAAGCAGACCGGAAACGATCTGCGAACATCGGCTGGTTTCGTTTTCAACCAGTTCAAGATAACGCTGAAATTTCTGTCTGAGTTCGCTTGTCATATCTTTCTGTTTAAGGATTCGCATCATCAGCCTGAGATAATTGAGAATCCCGGAAAGCGGATTGTTGATTTCATGGACAACGCTGGCAGCAAGCCTCCCCAAAGACATCATCTTATCCTGATGCAGAATCATCGCCATATCGGCGTTTTCCTTTTCAAGCATGGCAGTATAGTCAGCAAGTTTTTTTCCTGACCTGTATCGCTCCTTTGCCCGTTTCAGTGCCATGCGGATCGCTTCATCGTTAATCGGCTTGGTAACGAAATCCGAAGCATCCAGTTGAAGCGCACGGATAGCGGTATCCATTTCTCCGAAAGCAGTAACCACAATCACCTCTGTATCCGGAGATTTTTTTTTGAGAGCTTCAAGAACCTCAAGACCGTTCATTCCGGGCATACGAATATCGGTAATGACAATCTGAGGAGATTCCGATTCACAGAGCTGCAAACCGGTTTCACCGTCCGGTGCCGTAAAAACGACATATCCCGCATCTTTGAGGATAACCGACATCACATCCCGGATATCCGGCTCATCATCAATCAGAACAATTTTCCAATCCATAGCAGCCTTCCGATTCTATCAATTGCTTTGTCTGTCTTTATTATCGGCAACCGACGATTCTGTCAATCGCTCAGTTTCCACATCCGCGATTTTTTCAATCTCAGCCGAAAACCTGAGTTCATAAAAAAGAAACGGTCAGCTCTTATACCGATTCGCTATCAAAGCACCCCTCCCCC
>DYRC01000124.1 GCA_020718925.1 Desulfonema limicola | reverse complement strand
AGTCCGTTGCCTATGAATTTGTGAGTTACAGAAAGATTTTCGCCAAATCCCTGCCCGGCATCGGCAAAAAGCTGGATAAAACCGGACTGCCATGCAGACATCGTTACATGAATGCGTAACGTCTTTTCTTTTTGGGAATACGCCGCCCAATACGCACTGCCGACCCATATTGCAAATAAAATGATAAATCCTGCTATTCTGAGTCTGCTATTATTTGATTTCGGAGAAATCACGGAGTTTTTCTCTCCCATTTTATATATCCCTGTTCATTTTTGGGATCGGGCGTTGTAAATGTTAACATAGGTGAATAGGTTTCCCAACCTTCCGGAGATTTATATTTTATAATAAAAAATATATCTTTCACTCTCATTTCATAGTTGCGTTCTCCTTTGCTGCTGATTTCTATAAATTCCGATATGTCTGTATTTCCCATATAAAGCATGTAAGCCTCGTCTTTATACGGACCAAATTGCCATGTTACTTTTCCATCTTTGTAAGAAATATAGACACTGAGTTCTTTTTTACTTCCGCATTCTTCATAATTTATTTTTTTTCTGTTTGATAAGATATCGGATGTAAACAGATTTTCCCCGCTGCTTACCCACGCTTGTTTATTATAAGGTGAATAAATACAAACACAGTCATTATTCATACAGTACAAAGGTCCCGGAGAAAGACCGAGCAATTCTTTTCTTAATGTAATAAATGCGTTATAACAGTGTCCGTTATCCGTTAAAAGCACATTTTCGCTTCCTTTATTGCTGTATAATAAAAATTTTCCTTCGACTTCGATATTCTTAGCTTTCTGCTGCCATAACGATACATGCTGCAAGATTGAAGAAAAGCTTGTCAGTATCAGCCCTCCTCCGATCAGCATAACAGCCAATTTGCGAATCAGCAGAGAAGATGATATTCGGCTGATATATCCGAGTCCGATACCTAAACAGACATAAACAAGAAAGGAAACAAGAAAAAGAAATCTGGTAGCATTTGCGAGTACCTTGAGTATCGGTAAAAAACCGCATATAAAGAAAATCACTGCAATCAGTTTTTTTCTGAGTGTCCATGTTTTGAAAGCCCATAAAAATCCTGATCCCATCAGTAAAATAAATATCCATTGTGAATAATTCTTCCAATCCATCAAGCCTAATGCAGATAACGGAAATCCTAAAACTTCTTTCAACAGTAACGGACGACCGGGATATCCTGCGACTAATCCTTTAAAATCAAGCATATATAGTCTCCAGCAGGTATAAATCAATGCTACGCCGAAATACGGATATAAAAATTTCAGACGAGACCTGACCTTTATTTCAGGGAAGAACAGCAGAATAACCACAAGCGGAACATAAAGCTCTTTGGAAAGACATGCCAGTAAATAAAGTAACGCTCCTGCATAAGACCAGATCAGCTTATCTTTTTGCAGTGACATCATAAAAAAATGTATAGAAATCATGGTGAAGAAAAGTCCTTCTATGTAATGCCTGACCATTAAGAAAAACACGGCTTCACATACCGGGACCGATGCGACAAACCAACTCAGAATAAAACCTGACAGAATTACAGGGAAAAATCGGTTCAGAAGAATGTAACTCGCTATCAGAGCAACAGAAAAACTAAGCAGATGATGCCAATAAAAGCCTTTGGGATCAAATCCGAAAATATGAAAGTCCGCTCCTAAAGAAAGCGGCTCTAATGGCGTAAAATTAATATATGAAAATCCGTTATTTTTATCAAAAAAAGCGGCATAAAGATTATTTTTTATAATATAAACCAGATGACAGGAATCATCATAAAGCCACCATGTATGCACCACCGGATGATATAATATCCAAAACAAAACCAGCGGCAGTGACATCGCACAAATACTTGAAAAAGAAAGATTCTTCGGCGGCGGATATGACAGCGATTCTTTACTGAAAAAAAGAACAATTAAGAGAAGTCCGGCGAATATCATCCCCAGGCTCTTTTTGAAAAACGAGGACAACGTCTTCTGATAAGAATATGATAACCGGATAGGAAGGATAAGCTGAGGATCGTCACCCGAAGCGTTCAGTAAAAGCCCCTGATCATCTGAAGATTTTTCAATTGACAGATCATGAAGCAACTGCCATTTTTCCAACTCTTTTTTCTGAAAAATATATGATTCTCCATACCATTTGACGATAATCCCATCAATACGGATACGCCCCTTTGTATTCACAGGATCAATCCGCAGAGCAGATATATCTTTTAATATACCGATTGATAACTTAATGTTATGCTGATTATTATCTCCGACAACAGCCTGCCGATCTGACAGGGATTCACGAAATCCGTTTCCATCATCTGCAAAACATTGAATAATACTTTTCTGCGATGAAGTCATATCTATTTCTATGGTCAGATTTCTGGAATTAAGTATATATATCTGATAAATTATAAAAATCCAAACTGTCAGCAGGATAGATGCCCATAAAAACATGGATTTATTTTCTTTTATCATTAAAAAGCTATAAGAAAAAAAGCGGTTACTTTTTACCCGTACGCTTTCAGTAAAGCAGACAGCTATCATAAAAATTCCGAGCAGCATCATTGCCCAGTATTGTTTAATCAATAAAAACAATTGTTTTTGATAAGAATAGGATAACTGAAGAGGAAGCGTCAACTGAGGATCATCCCCCGAAGCGTTCAGTAAAAAATCCTGTTTATCAGATATTTTTTCAAGATCATGATGCATCTGCCATTTTTCCAACTCTTTGCCCTGAAACGTATATGACTCATTCAGCCATTTGACAGTAATCCTGCGGATATGGACATGACCTTTCATATTGACAGGATCGATACGCAAAGCAGATATTTTTTTTAATATGCTCATTGATAATTGAAAGTTATGCAGATTATTGTCTCCGACAAAGGTTTGTCTGGCTGAAAGCGCTTCACGGAATCCCTGACCATCATCCGCAAAAAGCTGAATATAACCATCCTGTAATGCAAACATATCTATTTCAACTATCAGATTATTTACTTTTGAGATATATATGTGGTGAATTACACTAACCCATGCTATTATTAAAATAATAAAAAGGGTTATTTTAAACTTATTTTTCATCTTTTTTACTCCTTTTGGGTTCAACGTCAGAAATCACATATAACGGGCGACATTTTACTTCCTCAAAAATTCTTGCAAGATATTCGCCGATTAATCCCAGACTGAACATAATCACGCTCCCCAAAGCCAGTTGAATCAGAATGACGGTGGTAAAGCCATCTACCGCACGTCCGCTGAACTTATTCCATAAGGTCTGAATCCCTAAAACAAAACTGCCGATAAAGGTAAATAATCCGAACCATGTAATCAGACGCAAAGGCATATTGGTGAATGAAATCAGAGACCGGCGTGCAAGTCTGACCAGACTTCCGATACTCCACTTGGAACCGCTTTCTAAGCGATCCGCCGGAACAAAATAAACAGAGGCTTTCGGAAATCCGAGCCATGCGGTCAAGCCTCTGAAAAAACGCCCCCGTTCCGGCAATGCCAGATATTGGTCTATGACAATCCGATCCAAGAGTTTAAAGTCCGTCGAATGCCGAATATCAATACCGCTTGTTTTGGTGAACAGAGAATAAAATGTTTCAGCGCCGATCCGCCTAAGCCATGATTCTTTCTGACGGGATTCTTTGACGCCCTCTACAATCAGAAAATTCTCTTTTTCCCACAGCCGAATCATCTCCGTCAGAAGTTTCGGCGGATGCTGCATATCCGCATCCATAACAATTGCAGCATCTCCGGCAGCCTGAGTCAGCCCTGCGATAATCGCTGCTTCTTTTCCGAAATTTCTGCTGAACCTGATGGCTGTCAATGCGGAATAATCCTTTGTAATATCTTGCAGAATATTCCAACTGTTATCTGTCGAGCCATCATCTGTTACAATTATTTCATAAGAAATTTCAAGGTCTTTAAGGATATTGACAGTCTGTTCCATACAGGACTTCAATCCTTTTGCCTCATTATACGCCGGTATAATCACTGATATCAGCATGTTCACACTCTTATCCCGAAGTCATCTCTTTCTCTGGTGAGATTGACATTATAAAACGGATCTCGGTCAATATAGGCTTTCCATTTTTCTGCCATGTATTTTCTTTCGGAAATCACCCGGTAATATTTTTCAGGATTGCTCAGTTTCAATGCCTCGTCATTATCATCTCCCCGGCTCACGGATTCATAATGATACAGCGTGGCGTAAGGCGTATACACCACCCGATAGCCGCGTTCCACTGCTTTTAAGCATAGTTCCACATCGCTGTAAGCAATCTTTAAGTTTTCCTCATCAAGCCCGCCCAACTCGTTATACACATTGTGTCTCATCAGAAGACATGCCGCAGTTATCGCGCTGTAATTTCGGATTACGCTTGCCAACCCGAAATATCCGTTATCCATCATCAGCAGATGCTTGAACGCATGACTGGCAATCCCCAAACCCATCACCACGCCGGCGTGTTGAATGGTGTTGTTCGGATACAAGAGCTTTGCGCCCACCGCACCGACCTCTTCGCGCTGACCATGTTCAACCATTGCACTCAGCCATTCGGATGAGATTACTTCGGTATCATTATTGAGCAGCAGCAGATATTCGCCATCTGCCTGCTCTGCCGCATAATTATTGATGGCTGAAAAATTAAATTCCTGATCATAATCCGAAATCCTGATTTTATCCGAATATCGGATGTTATCCAGATATTCAAGTGTTGCCGCTTCTCTGCTCTGATTATTCACCAAGATAATTTCATAATTCGGATAATCTGTCTTTTCCAAAATGCTGCTGACACATTTCTCCAAAAACGCCGGCTGATCCCTGAATGGCACAATTATTGACACTTTATGAGCATGTTTTATGGCTCGCTTAATCCGATATGACCCGATAAAATTGCCATCCAGCACATCGCCTTCAATCTTGTTTCGGCTCAGATACTCCGTCAATGCTTTCTTGGCAGACACATAAGCATAATTTTTAGCATCTGTGGCGATGGCGGCGGAACCGGGTATTTTTCGCCAATGATACAGAATTTTAGGAATATGAGCGATGGCACTGGTCTTTTCGATTGCTCTGAGCATCAGATCATAATCCTGAGAACCGTCAAAGCCTTTTCTGAATCCGCCGATCTCATCCAAAACAGTTTTTCTGAATACGCAGAAATGGCAGATATAATTCATTGACAAAAACAAATCCGGCGAATAATCCGGCTTGAAAAACGGATCGCTCCGCCTGCCGTGAATATCAATTTTGTCTTCATCACTGTAAATCATGTCCAAATTGCGATTCTGATTGAGCAATCTGATATTTTCATAAAGCGCGTCCGGCGTAAGTTCATCATCATGATCCAAGGTGGCTGCAAATTCGCCGCTGGCAAGTAATAAAGCTTCATTGTAGGCAAGCGACATGCCCTGATTTTTCTCAAAATATTTCACCTTGATCCGCTTGTCTTTTTTGGCGTATTGTTCCAATGTTTTTCGGATATGCGCTTTGGGAGAAGCATCATCCACCATGCAAAGCTCCCAATTCGGGTACAACTGATTCATCACCGATTCAATTGCTTTCTCAAGCCAAATATGATCCACGTTATAGACCGGCATGATGATGCTGATTTTTGGCGTGTAGGAAAACCGCGCAATATTTTCATGGATATTCCTGATCTTTTCATCGCTCAGACTGTTTTTCTTTATCCAAATATCGTAATCGCTTTCGATAAATTCCGTAACCACCGGCACTTTGTTTCGTTTCAGATAGCCCTTTGCTTTGGAAAGAAACAATGCAAAACCATCCCGGCTGAGAGTAAGCGCGGCTTTCTGCGCCAGAGGAAACTTTGCAAGCAGTCTGACATAGAAAAGTTTTCTCAATTCTTCTGCTATCCGCCATGCTTTTGAATGTTTAATCACTGCCAACTCAGCTTCGATATTCTGAATATGCGTGTCTTTGAGTCCGATCAGGCGCAGATTCGCGTCTTTTTGACTATTGATGTCTGCAATCTGTGTATCTTTATGTCGGATAATTTCTTCAAGATGCCGGATATGTTTGCCTTTCTCACTGATTGCTTTAGCGATATATTCGTCTTTGGTACGGAGTGCTGATTTAAGATTATGAACAACAGTTTCAAGGTTTTGAATATGTGCGTCTTTAGTTTCAATAGCAGTTTCAATGTTTGAGAGATGCACGTCTCTGATGCAAATAGTGGTTTCAAGATTTTCAATCTGTATATCTTTGTCCTGAATCACCGCATCAAGATTTTCAATATGCTGATCTTTGCTTTGAATCAAACTTTCAAGGTTTTCAATGTGCTGCTCTTTGCCGCTGATAACAGATTCAAGATTTTCAACATGGATATTTTTATCAAACAGAATCACTTCAAGATTGCTGATATGCTCGTCCTTGCGCTGAATGGATTCTTCAAGGTTTGCAATATGTGCATCTTTATACGCATTTTTTTCACGGATGTCTGCCTCAAGGCGATAGATGCACTGTCTATGTTTTTCAGTAAGAATGTCTGCTTTCAGCGCTTCTGTTTCCGTTTTTTCAGCAAGAAGCCGCCGCGCCTTTTTCTGTGCCTCAAATATTTCAGGCTCCCGGATCAGATGAGAATATCTGTGATGAATCAGATGGGCGGTATTTAAAAATGCTTCCTGTTTTTTTACACTGTCAGGTGTGCTGTCTGCGCGACGGGTAAATGCTGCGGTTATCTGCGGAATATGGCAAAAATCGTATTTTCGGGAAAGTCGTATCCATAAATCCCAATCTTCATGGGTATCAAGGGTTTCATCAAAAAGTCCTGTTTCTTCAATAATATTCCGACAATGAGCGATATTGAGCGTAGGGATATAATTGCCTACCAGCAGCTTCTGACGATCAAATTCTAAACCGAAATCCGCTCTTTCGCCGATAGTTACATAGCGATCCGTTACATAAAGCTGAAGCCGCTCATGCGAATCTGTATAGGCAATCTTATACTGCCCCTGCTCAAGCGTATTTATCAATATTTCCAGATGATTCGGATAATACACATCATCATCGTCCAAATACGCAATATATTTGCCTTTTGCTGCTTTGAATGCGGTATTTCTTGCGGCTGCCACTCCGCGATTTTCTTTATGCCGAAAAGAAACAATTCTGCTGTCTTTATCAAAAGACTCAATTACATCCTCAATATCCTCTCCGCCGTCATTGACTACAATGATTTCAAAATCCTGATAGGTCTGTGAAAAAACGCTTTTCAACGCATTTTTAAGCATGTCTTTTCGGTTACAGGTCGGAATAATCACGCTGACCATCGGGGATTGCTGCGTATTGCTCATAGTGTTCACCTCACAAGATAATATCGCATCACCTGTATCCGGCGCGATATTTGCGATATGTTGAAAAAAAATCGAAAGAAGTCCTTTATTTCTGACAACATTTGTTTCAATCAGACAAAATCCTTCGGCGTGAGTTATGTCTTCAGGCAAAGTAAAGCTTCGGAAACGATTCAAAGATAAACAAATATCGCCATAAGCCCGTTCTTTCAATTGACTGGCATAAGCCTGAATTGCCTGATTTTTCTGTTCCAAAATTGGCGTAATATCCACCAGCACATTGACGGCAATCAATGGCTGATTCAACTCATAAAACGCAATCTTAAAATCAGACTGGCTTTGCTGAATGGTTTTTTCCAGCCAAAATACCGCCGCACGGTGATCCGGATGAAATTCCATCGGAGACGGCACATAGACCAATTGCGGCTGAAAATTCTTCAGCACCGTGATCATCTGCTCAGATACGCCTTGGGAATCAGCAAGTTCTCTGTCTTCATAGTTCCAGAATTCTACATCCCGGATTCCTAAAATAGCGCAGGCATTTATGGTTTCCTGCTGTCTCAGACTTACATAATCGGATTTTGCCATACTGCCGGAAGCATCGCCCTTTGCGCCATTAGTGAGAATCACCACTTTGACCGGATCGCCGAAAGCCGCATGAATCGCCAGACTTCCGCCGCAGCCGAATGTCTCATCATCAGGATGAGGCGCAAAAACCAGAACTCGGCTGCCGGTTAAGGCTTCGGTCTGATAAGGAATTAAATGATTTTCAGTTTTCATTCAATTAAAATAAATCCGCATCTGCCATCGTATAGAAAAGATTTTCAGACGTCCAATCTGATGGCGGAGAATTTTCAAAATTCCGCACTGTTAAAAAAATACCCAAAGGTTCGGGAGAATTGACAAATCCGATAGAAATCAGCGATTGGGTTATAAAATGATTCTCCGGCAGCCATGTTTCTATCAATTCCGCGCCGGAAATTTTCAATGCCAAAGCAGTCTGAGTCATAAAATCGCTTATCAGAGCTTCTGAGGGCGGCGCAAGAATATCTACCAGCCGAGCTTTGTTTTCTTTAATCGCAAACACCGCATACGCATTCAAATCCGAATCCTGCTGATAGCTGAAAATATCATACTGTTTTATCGGATGATTCAAGAATCGCCACCGGACAAAATCCGAATTTCGGATGATTGAAAGCGGATATTTATCCTGACATTTTCCCCAAAGGCAATCAAACGATGCGTCAATCTTGCTGATACGCTCAATCCTGCCGGATTCTGATTTTTGACTTATCAGATTATCAACCTGAGCCGATAAAAAGCTGACCGGCTTTGTTAATGCGGTATAGCCCAGATATTTTTCTCCGATATCCAGATGATACTTTCCCGGAAATCCATAGACGAACAGAATATCTTTCCCGAAAAATTCAAAAAACGCATACGCAGTTTTGATAAACAACCCGGTTTTGCGATACTCAGGATGAGACATGATATCCATGAGCTGCGTCATTTCAACGGTTTTTCCGCTCAGATTTGCCCGATACGGAATGCCGGTGTAAGACACCACTGCCTCGCCGTTTTCATTTAAGCACAGCAGCATTTGGCGGTTGTAAGGATTTTTCAGATATTTCCAATGCCACAATTCAGGAGACATTTCTTTGCCAAACGCAGCTTTCCAAAGCTTACGCACACTTTCTTCATCCTGATCGCGATAACGGCGGATAACAAATTTTCCCGCTTCGATTTCTATGATTTTTTCCATTTCCGCTCTTTCTTCGATGATGTGTTCTCAAAAAAGATTGTAAAATATTTATGCTGCGATGCGCTGCGGTAAACTCAAATCAGAATGTTTGAAACAGACAGGCTTTCGGATCAGTAAAGAATCAAGATGTTTGAAACGGACAGCCATCACATTATCATCAGCAAATTCTATTTCATAATTTGCCGGAGATCGTTTGAGCGTCTCAATAACATCATCTTGCCAATCCGGTTTAAGCTCATCTAATCCGTCCAATGGGATATAATGGTTTTGCTGCCGCTTTTTAGTGTCATTTATCATATCAGAATAATTCAGAATTGTTATTCCGATGGCTCGTTTTTCTGCCCGATTGAAACGCAACAGAATATCATCGGTCAACCCAACCGCTGTTTTTGCTTTTTCTCCCGGTGAAAAAGATATGTATAATATATCTCCCTCCGGATCATGATTATAAATAGGATATTTGTTCATATTTCACCTCTTCAGAATTTGTTTGAAATAAGCTGTTACAATCCGATTACTTGGCATACCTTGATTATCAAATCCGAATTTGACAATCACCTCAATACAATTTACATCCTCCGATAAATCATCGAAAAAATGTCTGTAACGATATTTATCAGGATGCTGAGGGAACTGACGGCGTTTTCCTTCAGAGATTGTAACTTTCAAATATTCTTCATAATCCTCAATTTCAGGATGATTAAGCGGATCAATAATATGCTTCCATCGTTCCTGAGTCAGGTAGATGAAATTGCCATATCTGTCCTTGACAGTCCACCGTTTGCCATCAATATCCATAACATTCAGTATAATGATAACAAGAGGAAAATTCAAGAAAATATTCGGTGAGATAAATAGATCTCTATGATTTTTTCCAAGTCCACACCTTCCGAACCCCTGAAATTTTTCCCCTGATTCTGCTGAAATATTGCCCCGGTGAAAGACGCTGCCAAACATCTTTCGGAAGATAAACTGCCTCTTGCCAAGCATCTGCCTGAATAAACGGCACAAAAAACGGATTGACACCGATTTCAAAAAAATACGCTTCGGGAATCTGTGTTGTTTCTCTGTGAAAAACAGGCGGATCAGATACTTCGCCCAAATCAACAATATCCGGCAAATATGATACAAACCCCGAAGCCGGAAACGATACCTTGCCATAATATTTAGCGCGAAACGCTTCCAAAGATTCACTCATCAGGCTGCCTTTGGATTTTTCAACCGGCGGAGATTGATCGTAATAATGCACGGCTTTTGCCTTGGGAACACATAATACTACAGCTTTTTCAGTCAAAGCCCGGACACAAAGGTCAGTATCTTCAAAATACACAAAAAATCGTTCATCAAACAATTTTCTGCCTTTCGCAAGTCCCCATGATTTATCAATCAGAAGACAGGCTCCGGCAGCAAAAGGCTCGGCAAATGGCTCTGTTGCTTCCCAATATCGCTCATGGCGAATGTTCCAGTAAAATGAAAAAAGTTCTGCGTCAAGCTGATATTTTCCCGCGCTGGTATAAGCAAATTCAAACCACAACGCCATGCCGGAAGCAGGCGGCAGCCGAAATTTATGTTCATCATCCCAGTAAAATCGAGGGCTTACTATCGGAGAGCCATATTGAACAGCCGCATCAGCCAATATCTTCACACAATCCTTATCCAATCGCAGATCCGGATTGAGCAGAAGCAGCCAATCTCCTTTGGCAATCTCGGCAGCCTGATTGACCGCCGCACCGAATCCGTTATTTTCCGAATTGATGATCACGCTGATTTTATCAGAGCCGATATTGAAATTATCAAGCTCACTACTGTTATCAATGATAATAATCTGCAAAATCAGCGGATGATGTATCAAGTCATTCAACAGCGGTGGCAAAAGCGATTTTGTATAATAATTGACGATAATGGCGCTAATGTTCATGGCAAATATCCTGAAATTATCCGGGTTGATAAATGTCTGCCGTAAATACGGCATGGTTTTTCAATAACATAGTAAAACAGCAAAGAAACAAGAATAACCGATGTCAGGCAGACCGCGTAAAGCGCTATCCCTGACATAGAAGAA
>DYRC01000123.1 GCA_020718925.1 Desulfonema limicola | reverse complement strand
AATCGCTATCAATAAAATCAATATCTTAAAATCCAAGTGCGTAACTCCTAAATTTTTCAAAACAAATGAGGTGCGGGATTTCGGAACAATCAGATCAGACATGGCTTGTTATCCGAATATCTGAAGCATCTCTTTAAATCTCAGATGGTTAGAATGATTTTTACATAAGTCCTCTACATTTTTTATTGAAAACTCCTGCAAATATGCTATCTTTCTCCGAACCTCGGATTTATTTTTAGGGAAAAGACAATGCAGACACCCTTCAGAGAGAAAACGCATAAAGGAGTATGATATGAAAAAATGTCTGATTTTACTTACTATTTTGTTGTTTATGGGCGCGGTGCAGGCGAGCGCGGCGGAAGTGGGCATGATAACGCAGATGAGCGGCAGTGTGACTTATCAGGCTGCCGCAGACAAGAACAAACCGTCATCTGTCCGCAATTTTATGAAAGTGTATGAAAATGACAGTTTCACGCTGGCGGCTGACGCACAGATTCAGATTGTGTATTTTGAAAGCGGTTCCAAAGAAACATGGAAAGGACCTGTGGGGTTCAAAGCCGGAAAAACACAGGGGAAATCCGATAATCCCTCTGCTGTGCCGAAAATCACTACGATGAAGGCTTCTGTAACCGGAGAAGTGAAGCGTCTGACAGCGCTGACAGATACTTCGCGGCTTCAGAAGACAGGTTCAGCAATTGTCAGGGGAAAATCCTCTGATACGTCTTCCTCTGCCAAACCGCCGGTATTGAGTGAAACTGATAAAAAAGAAATCAGCGCGGCAAAAAAGACCTATCAGGATTTGCTAAAAGACGCGGAAGCTTCCGACATTACGCCGGAGCTTTATCTGTTCAGCGTATTGGCAGATTATGACCAGTTTGAGGAGATGGAAACGCTGATTTCGGACATGCGGAAGAAACAGCCGGAAAACAAAGATATTGACCAACTGGAAACATGGACTAACCGTCAGAAATGAAACGATTATTACTGTGTCTGGCTATGATCCTGCTCCTATTATCCTCGTCTGCTGCCGCAGAAGCTCCTGATATTCTGAAGGAAGGAGAAGGGGCATTTATGCGCGGAAATTTTGCCAAAGCCATTGAGCATTGGGAATCCGCGCTTGATTTTTACAAAAAAAACAATGAGCAGCCGAATCAGGCGGCTATCATGGTTTATCTGAGCGAAGCGTATCGTGCTTCGGGCTATGGTGCAAAAGCTTCTGAACTGCTTGATTTAGCGGATAAATCAGCTTCAGGCGATTTGAAAACAAAGACTACAGCACTGCTGCTTTTGTATCAGGGCGATACGCTTTCAAATCAGAAAGATGAACAAGGGGCGTTGGGCGCGTATATGGACAGCGCGAAACTCTCCGAAAACAAGTATCCGGAAATCTGCGCCAAAGCCCTGTTTCATGCGGCGGGGATTCATCACAGGGCAGGGCAAAATGCCAAATCCCGGTCTTTGCTTGAAAAGGCAATCACGAAAACGCGGCTGCTTGAGTCAAGCCATGATAAGGCATATCTGCTGATTTCTGCCGGAGAGCTTTCGGAGATTTCAGAATACGATCTGTTTCAGGAGGCTCGGAAGATAGCCGAAAGCATCGGAGATTTGCGAGCCATGTCTCATGCGTTGGGACATATCGCGCGGCTTTATGAAAAAGAAAAGCGATATGAAGAGTCGCTGTCGTTGACCCGGCAGGCGGTATTTGCAGCGCAGCAGGCAGACGCGCCGGAAAGTCTGTATCGCTGGCTGTGGCAGTCCGGGCGTCTGCTGACTATCCTGGGCGACCGGGATGGCGCGATTTCGTCATATCGGCTTGCGATTCAGAATCTTGAAAGCATCCGTCAGGATATGGCGTTGGGCTGTCAGCGGGGAATGTGTCTGTCTTTCAGAGATATTGTCGGTCCTTTGTATTTTCAAATGGCGGATATTCTGCTTCAGCGAAGCGCGTCTTCAAAAAATTCACATCAGATTCAGCAGGATTTGAAAGAAGCCAGATCGGTCATAGAGCAGCTTAAAACCGTTGAACTTCAGGATTATTTTCAGGATGAATGCGTTACCGCGCTTCATGCCAAGTCCGGTTCCATAGACCAAATGTCTATGCTTCACGCTGCTGCAATATATCCGATTCTTCTGCCAAATCGCACAGAGGTGCTGGTCAGTTTCCCGGATGGGCTGCAGCAATTTACCGTATCGCTGAAAAATGATGAACTCACAGAGCTGATCAGATCATTTCGGGTTAAGCTTGAGCAGCCGGAGAGCCGATTCATCCGTTATGCCCAGAAACTCTACGATCATCTTATCCGTCCTCTTGAAAGCGAATTGGACAGCCGGAAAATTGATACGCTGATTTTTGTGCCGGATGGGGCGATCCGAACCATTCCGATGGCTGCGCTCCATGATGGGCAGCGGTTTCTGATTGAAAAATACGCGGTGGTTACAACCCCGGGACTCACGCTGACAGACCCGAAACCGCTTGAGCGTCAGGGGCTGCGTCTTCTGCTCAACGGGCTGACCGAATCTGTTCAGGGATTTTCTTCCCTGCCCAATGTGTCTTATGAATTGCAGGAAGTTCACCGTCTGTATGAATCCAGAGTGTTACGCGATAAAGACTTCACTATTTCCGGAGTGGAGCAGGCGTTCAGAACCATGCCGTATTCCATTGTGCATATCGCATCTCACGGTCAGTTTGACAAAAATCCGAAAAATACTTTTCTGCTGACATACAACAGCAAGCTTACAATGAATAAGCTTGAACAGTTGATTCGTATCGGCAAATTCCGCAAAGAGCCGGTGGATCTGCTGACATTGAGCGCGTGTCAGACCGCATTAGGCGATGATCGGGCTGCGCTGGGACTTGCGGGCGTGGCAGTCAAAGCCGGGGCAAGAAGCGCTTTGGCAACCCTTTGGTTTGTTGATGATGCGTCAACATCCCGGCTGATTACGGATTTTTATCGGCAAATCCGCGATTCCGGGCTTTCCAAAGCCAAAGCCTTGCAGCAGGCACAGATCCGAATCATCAAGGATCCGAATTTGGAACATCCGGCATACTGGGCGCCGTTTCTGCTGATTGGAAATTGGATGTGAAAAAGCAAATATCTATATAATAACAGGTATTTGCTTTTGATTGACAAGCGCGGCTGTTTCTGATACACCCTATCGTCATGGTTTTTAAAATTTATTGAAGAGGAAAAACTCAAGATGGAAAAATATTCACGCTCAGAACCTTTATCGCAGACAGCCTTTCCCATAGCCCGCCCCGGTTATACGCTGATATTTATTGCGGGATTTGTTACGGTGGTATTGGCGATTCTGAGCATTGAGGTGTTGGCATTGCCGAGTCTTATCATTACCGGATTTCTGTGCTGGTTTTTCAGAGACCCGGACAGAATGATTCCCAAAGGAGACGGCATTGTCGTATCGCCTGCCGATGGCAAAGTAATTCTGACGCAGGAGGCGCAGGCGCATCCTTTCGGGGAAACGCCCTGCATCAAAGTCAGCATTTTTATGAATGTGTTCAATGTCCATGTCAACCGGATTCCGCATGAAGGAACCATCCGGGGCATTCAGTATCATCCCGGAAAATTCTTTAACGCCAGCTTGGACAAAGCATCGGCGGATAATGAACGGAATGCGGTTCTGGTTGAAACCGAGAAAAAGCATCAGATTTGCTTTGTTCAGATTGCGGGGCTTTTGGCGCGGCGGATTATCTGCAATGTTCAGGAAAACGACATTGTTGCAAGAGGACAGCGGTTCGGAATGATCTGTCTGGGATCGCGGCTGGATGTGTATCTGCCGCAAGGTTCGGCATTGGCGGTCAAAGTCGGCGATAAGGTGAGCGCGGGGACATCCGTGCTGGCAGATCTGCCCGGAAATCCGTAATCGGAAAATGCAGTCGGGGGCGCGATTTACGGCGTCCCCTTTGCAAAACATATTGATTTCTGATTCAGTTTGAGTGGCTCAAATAAAATTTAAAGGTAGGATCAAAATGAGATTCAATTTTTTGAATATCGGACCTCTGAGTGAGGTCGATTTGGAAGTAAAACCCCTTACAATTATCGGAGGGGTAAATCAGGTCGGAAAATCTTTCATAACAAAGATTTTATATGCTATCTTTTCAACCAATTCCGCTTTGAATGGTACAAAAGGAAAGATGGATAAGCTTAAAAGAATTTTTCAGGAAGTTGATTTAACAAAACTGAAAAACAGATATTGCGATAGTTTGGGATTAGTAGTTTTGGAGAACAGTATTGTGTTTTCAACTGCATCTGATAGCGAAGACATCACTCAGCTACTAACCGAAGCAGGGGAAAGAGAACTTGGTAATACTTCTGTATTGATTACATATATAAATATTTTGAAAGAAAGAGGGAAATATCGCGAAGCCGAACAGCTTATCAGTAAAGCACTCAAGCTGAACAGAAATCAACTTTTGATTAAAAGTTATATCGAACTATTATCAGATTCTAAGAAGTACGATGAAGCCACAAAAATTATTGAGTCGGAATATGATGACGGTATTATGAAATTTGATCTTTTGGGAGCAATAAACTTATCGAAATATAACTTTGATGAGGCTATTGATTTTTATTCCAAAGCTTTGCAACTTATTATAAAGCAAGACGGAGAGCATCATATTGATGCTGCGAGGATATATTATGAAATCGCATGTATTCATGATCTCAGACGTGAGTATGATAAAGTCCTTGATTTTCATTTCAAAAGCTTAAATATACGAGAAAAGTTGTTAGGAGAACGACATCGGGACACCATACATTCCTATCATAAGATTGGAAGAGCTTATATTTTCAATAACGATTATGCTAACGCTTATAAGTTTCTCAATAAAGCTTTAAGATTGACAATAGAAATATTCGGTCAAAATCATCAGGATACCGCTAATTCTTATGAAAGTATCGGTCTGTTATTCCAATACAAAAAAGATACTGATAATGCATTAAAGTTTCACCAGCTTGCATTAAAAATAAGAATAAATCTGCTTGATGAAAACCACCCTGATATAGCTAATTCTTATAATAATATTGGGCAAATATATAATTTCAAAAAAGATTATAAAAAATCAATTAAATATCATAAAAATGCCCTTAATATCAGAGAAAACATATTGAAAAAGGACCCTGCTGCTACAGCAAATTCATATAATAATATCGGATTAGCTTATCAACGTAACCGCGATTACAATAATGCAGAATATTATCTTAATAAGGCTTTGGACTTAAGAAAAGAAATATTTGGTGAAAATCATCGTGAAATAGCTAATTCTTATAATAATATCGGTATTTTATATCTGTTCAGATATAAAACAACATTAACCCCAAACTATGAAAATGCTTTTAACTATCTTAACAAGGGATTAGAATTACGGATAGAGATATTTGGTGAAAATCATCCTGAAACAGCTAACTCCTATAATAATATCGGTATGTTTTATCATTATAAAAATGATTATGATAAGGCGCTTGAATTTTATAGAAAAGCTCTGGGAATCAGAAAAATAACCATAGGTGAAAACGATCCGGATACAATAAAATCTTTGATCCGAATTGCTGATGTTTATAGTTCAACCGCTAGGTATGATGATGCTATTGAATCGTTGATCAACGTATTAAATATTCAAAAAAAGCTATTTAGAGAAAATCATCCTTATATATTAAGCATTTATAGAAATATTTCAGAGGTGTATATTAAGTCCGGCAATAATGATAAAGCTTTGGAATATCTAAAAAAAATTAATGAAATCCCTGAGTATTCGGTCAGTGAAGCTTCCGATAATGATGAGTCATTATTGGAAGAAAAAGCTGAGTATATAACTACCGTTGAAAAAGAATCTGATAAAATTTCTTATATATCTTCTCTTGCCATGCTTGATATTTTCAGAGCAATTGTGACTTTCAGAGATTCGGGCAATCCGGGTGTTTCCGATATTTATGGCGACTTAATCAGAGACTTAATCGGCACAGGAGAACCGCTCGAAGAGATAAAACTGAAAGATATTTCCGATAAAATAGGAGATATTATCGGAGGAAATATGAAGTATGAAATGAAGAAAGGTTTCAAGTTTGAAAAAGGAGAACAAGAATTTAATATGGATTCGGTAGCTTCTGGGATAAAATTGTTTGGTATATTACAGATGTTGATTGATAAAAATATAATAAACCCGAATAGCTATATCATACTTGAAGAACCGGAAATTCATCTGCATCCCACTTTGAGATTCAGACTTGTGGAATTGATAAGGGATTTGATATATAAGGGCGTTTATGTAATCCTGACAACACATAGCCCGGAATTGATCAGATATGTCGAATATATGATAAAAACTGAAAAGCTTGATTTTGATAAATGTTCTTTTCTAAATCTTACTTTTAATAACGATCAATTGACATCTTCCGGAAAAAGTCGATCAACAAAAGAATGTTTGGAGGATATTCTTCTTTCATTAACCGAAGGATATTATAAATTAATTTTGGCAGAAGATATGGAAGATGAAGAAATATTCAATGAAAGGGGAATCTAATTGCCGAAAAGATTGAATTGGGAATCTATTTTCAAATTTGAATCTACTGATTTTTCCAGCGAATGTTATCAGTTGAAAGATTTACAGCTACAGTCTTTCATTAATTTTGACAATGTCAGAAAGGAACATTGGTCATGTCTGAGATCTGTTGATGCAATTAAAAGTGAAAATCCCAATAAAACAATTACTTTTATTGAGTTTTGCGATTTGAGAGGTGAAATATTTGATTTAAAAGGACAACTATCAGGAATTAAGAATAAAGATAATAATAAAAATGAGTTTATAATAAATAGGCTTTCTTATGAGTTTTTAGAAAAGGCTATTCACTCACTTCTTATACTTACCAGATATTATGATATTAATCCGGAATATATTGATTATTATATAATTATATGTTCATCGGATAAAGATTTACAAAAAGATCCCGTTCTAATTGACACCATTAAAAGAGGGTTAAATCAAAAAATATTATCAAAACTTCAACATATACTCCCCAAAGGGAGGCAGAATTTTTTCATGTATATCAGCTCCTTTATTAAGAAAATTAATGCAAAGCAACACTGAGAGAACAAAAAAGCCTATGAAAAAATAAATTCTAAGCCGCTAAACATCGGCGATAAGGTGAGCGCGGGGACATCCGTGCTGGCATATCTGCCCGGAAATCCGTAATCGGAAAATGCAGTCGGGGGCGCAGGAGGCAGGCGTCTCCCGATGAAAAGCGTCATGCTGCCGGACTATTTTGTGGTCATCGGATCAGCTTTGATAAGAGCGCGATATGAGACTGTAAACGCTGTTTAATTATCGGAATTTCAGGAGATTGCGGATGATAAGAGCCGACAATCGCTTCTGCCATTTCCGATAGCTCTTCTTCGCCCCATGACGCGATATAATTTCTGAACGCTTTTTCAGGACAGGACGCTTTCAATTTCAGCGCGTCAGAAAAGCCTTGAACCGTTCCTTTGAGCGCAATGTCGTCTGCCCAGACAATCTCACTCACCCCGTCTGCCCGATCCAGCCGCATCCGAATCGAAAGATTTATCAGAAACGCAAGAAGCCCGTCCATAACCGCCTCAGCATCATTTTCTTCGCATTCCATCGGTGAAACGTATTGGCGCACCGTAATCAGCTTTACATCCATCTGATGAGCGTCATCACATTTTACCACAAAATCTCCGGCAGCATGATGCCAAGGAAAAATCTGCTCAAAGGTATCCGGATTATAATAAAGCGTTAAAATTTTAGCAGCCTGCTGATAGAGCGACAGGGCTTGCTCTTCGGAAAGAAAATAATTCCCCTTATCTGTATCCCAAACCACAAGCCCCATGCTGCCATCTGAATTTTGAGACAGATGAAATTCGTGATAGCCGTCAAACCATTGCCCTGAAAACATGGGAATTTCGCGCCCATCTTCAAGCTGAATCCTGTCTATCGCATATACTTCCGGAATAAACGGCGGAGAAACCAGCCTGCCCAGAGTTTTGAGCAGAAGATACTCCCGCTCTATGCAGTGTTTTCCGATGTCCGAAACTGCCGCGTTAATCACAAAACACGCTGATTTTCCGTCTTTCAGAATTTCTGCCCTTGCGGGATGATAAAATTCCCCGTGTTTCTGAATGCAGACAGATATTTTCTCAGCATCGGAAAAATGCTTATCCGAAAACCCCCGGACGGCAAGAAAATAATCGCCATAGCTTAACGCTGCATCTGAAGAGGGCGAAGACGCCTTTCTGTCAAGTGGCAAAAAGGCGTTCCACGCCGCGCTGTTTTTTTGAAGCGGCAGCTTGTCCTGATACATAAAAAATTCAAATTCAGGCATGTTATCGGTGCTTTTCAATTTCTTTCAGAATTTCGGGCGCAACATCATAGCCCAGTTTGAGCGCCTTATCGCAATGCTCGACAGCCAGATCATATTGCCCGTTTTCAAGATAGGCAATCGCAAGATTATTATGCGCCACTGCAAAATTCGGCTCAAGTTCCAAAGCCTTGCGATTGTGCTGAATACTTTCGGTAATCTGTCCGGTCATCAGATAGGCGTTTGCCAAAGTTGCATACGCCTGAATAAAGCGGGGATTCCATCGGATGGCTTTCAGGAGCGGCGGAATAGCGTCTTCCGGGTTGCCCATCTGAAGATACACAAACCCGATATTGCCATAGCCCTCGGCAAAACCGGCTTTGGATCGGACCGCTATTTTATTGTATTCAAGACAGCCCTGAAAATCGCCCTTCTGAAGACGGATTCCGCCAAGCTGTACATAAGCTTCTGCAAGATTCGGGCTGCATCCGATGGCTTCCTGAAGCTCCTGTTCAGCTTCATCATAGCGTCTGAGCGCGATCAATCCCACTGCGAGATTATAATGCGAGTTGCCGCAATCCGGGTTTGCATCCAACGCCTGACGCTGCTGCCGGATATATTCTTCCGTGCTTGTTACATTATTCATAACTACATGATTCCTCTCATATTTAAAAATTCAAACAGATAAAGTTCATCGGTTTTCGGCAAGATAAATCCGTTTGAACGCCTTATTTCATAACAGTTCCGATTTAGTATGATAATGCGCCGTTATTGTCAAGAAAAAAGCCGGAATCGGAAATCTGTATCACAAGTTTCTTGACAGAGATACATTTTCCGAATATTGAAAGAAGAAAACATCACCGACAAAACTTGTCGGGCAAATTAATTTTTTATCAGGAGGTTTATCATGGCAGATTATTACATCAACATTTTCCTTGATGGAGAGAAGCTTAAGAAGGTTCAGGATGCAGGACTTGCATCGCAGGTAAAGGAAGACGGCGGCAAGAAGGTTATTCAGGTTCTTGTCAATGATAAGGAGTATAAAAAGCTTGTCAAAAATTTTACTTTTGATGATTCAAATATCTGCGTTCTTCCGGATGAAGCAGAGACAAAGCTTCTGAACATTATAGCAGACATGAAATCTCTGGATGTAATGAAATTTGCAATCATGAAGCTTTATAATCCGCTTGCAGGAAAAGCGCCTCGCGCGGCAGCAAAATATTAAACGCCGCCTTGAAAAAAGGGGGGAGGATGAAAGGAAGTTATACCGCGCTGGTAACGCCGTTCAAAGGAGAATCTGTTGATTGTGAGGCGATTGAGCATCTTGTAACCTTTCAGATTCAAAACGGCATTACCGGCATTCTGGCTGTCGGAACAACCGGCGAAAGTCCGGTGCTGACGTGGAATGAACATAATCTGGTGGTCGAAAATGTAAGGCGATGGACAAAAGGCAAATGTCTGTGCATTGCCGGGACCGGAAGCAATAATACGATGGAAGCCATTGACGGAACAAAACACGCGGCTTCTATGGGAGTGGATGCGGTGCTGCTGGTGGATCCGTATTATAACGGTCCCAGTTCGCTTGAAATCCGCAAAGAATATGTTGCGCCCGTAGCCAAAGCGTTTCCATCTATGCAGATTATTCCATATCTGATTCCGGGCAGAACCGGTACACAGTTGCTGCCTGAAGATTTGGCATTGCTGCATAAGGAATTTAAAAATGTATCTACGGTTAAAGAGGCAACCGGAAATCCGAATAATATGCGGCGGATTCGGGAGTGCTGCGGCGCAGAGATTTCCATTCTCTCCGGCGATGACGGACTGACATTCGGAATGATGACTGATCCTGAGATCAGAGCATCCGGTGTAATTTCCGTAGTATCCAACATTGCGCCCAAAGCCGTCTCTCAGATGATCGCCTTTGCTGAAGCCGGAAAGAAAGAGCAGGCACGGAAACTTGCAACAGCCCTGATGCCGCTGTCTGATTTGGTTACGGTGAAAACCAAAGAAATGACGCCTTTCGGAGAGGTGGAATGCCGCGCCAGAAATCCGCTGGCGACCAAGACGCTGATGCAGATTCTGGGAATGCCGGTGGGTCCGTGCCGCCGTCCCCTGGGTAAAATGACCCGAAAGGGTTTGGAAAAAGTGATTGCCACAGCAAAAAAAGTCTGGGCTGAGACGCCTGAGATTTTAAAGCCCGCAGCAGAGTTTTTCGGTGCAGATATCGGAGAACGGCTGAATACGCCCGAATACTGGAAAGGGCTGTATTACGAAGGCTATTAAATGCAGCTCAATGTTTTACCGCTAAAGTTTTGCTTTCAGGCTGTTTAGCCGGAGCAGAACTTTAGCTTCTGCTTGGAAAGGGACGGATATTTTTTCTACCCGCGCTTTGGCTTGTTCTACGATTTTCTTTGCTTTCTGTTCCAATTGCTTTGCTTTTGCCCGAATTTCGGCAATATGATTGGCAATTTCGGTTTGAACCGCAAGCGGCGGTAGTGGAATTTGCAAATTTTTAATTGTGGAAATAGTGATATTTCCCTGAATTGCACCGATTTTATTTCGTGCAACAATTTTTTGCATGGTTTCACTATTCAAAAAATAAGAAAGGAAATCTCTGTTTATCGGCGCATCTTGTTTCAATCTGAATTTAATCATAAATGAACCATAGGCAAAACCGTCAATTGCTTTCGTTACCATAGCGATAACGCCCAATGTGCCCATGGCTGTTCAATTTTCAGTCTGACATTCTGAAAGATAACTCCTATTAAGGATTAAAAACGGGATTCTGCAGGAAAGGGGTTAGGCACTATCAAAAAAAGGTAGTCCTGTAAAAGTAGTGGTGAACG
>DYRC01000122.1 GCA_020718925.1 Desulfonema limicola | reverse complement strand
GAGGGGAGTACTGATGATGTCTCCCCCTTCCCTTTCAGGGAAGGGGGCCGGGGGGGTTAGGTAAGTTTAATTGAAATCTGATTTACATTATAGAACATTCGGAAGCCCGGAATCAAGGATTGAATTGTATAACTTTCATCTTATTGAGGTTCATGCAACGCAACATCATGTTGCAACACTTATTAATCTTTGAAAACATTCATTTCTGCTTATATAGTGTTGCAATCGTGCAACGCCGCCCCATCTTTCGCATCATTCATCAATATTCATAAGCTATTTGATTTAAAGCTATTTATTGATTTTTCTCATCGTGGCACACCCCGTGCAATATATCCTGTCAAACGATAACGCAAGGGGAAGTTATGAATACTGTTACCTTAAATGCCGACGGACTCATGGTTCATGACAGAAATATCGAAGAGAACGAGCCTCTGATGTTTCTTCCGTTCAAGGCGGAACTTGAAGACGGATATACGCTCAGAAGCTATTTCAAGCTGATTTTGCGATATTCTCTGCTGAGTAAACTGAGCATGTTTTTCCCGGCATATCTCAAGCAATATTCGGAATGCCCTGAAACCGGATGTGCCTGCGATGGCATGGATTATCTCGAACTTTCCAAGACCGTTGAGATGATCGGGTTTCCGGGTGAACCCCGATTGGAAATTTTCAATTCTTTTCACGGGATATCAGGCAGAGAAATCTGCGAATTAAAGATGTATAAATTGGAGCATATTCTGGATATGCCGATTAAGCTTGGGAAATTAAAGCATATTATTTTCGGAGACAAAGTGGATATTTTTGAATTTGACACGGTATTTACCTTTTTTGAATTTATTGACGGCATTGCGTGGGAACTCAGCTTCAATAGCGGACCTATGGA
Source organism: Desulfonema limicola (assembly GCA_020718925.1). Taxonomy (GTDB): domain Bacteria; phylum Desulfobacterota; class Desulfobacteria; order Desulfobacterales; family DYRC01; genus DYRC01. The sequence goes on along the minus strand of DYRC01000122.1, from coordinate 10,294 downwards.
GTGCAAAATGAGAAATGAGAAGTGAGAAATGAAAAAAGTACTTCTCAATATTCACTTCTCACTTCTCACTTAAGGAGGTAGTTATGTTTGAAAAAATATTGTTTGCAACTACGGCATCGGCTTCTTGTGATGACGCGGCGCATGTCGCGTTTGATCTTGCCAAAAAGTATAATTCCAAACTTTTTCTGTTTCACGTTATGGGAATTCCCAGCCGGGGATACAGCCCTTATGTAACAGATGTAAGAACCGGTCAGGAAGTGCAGCCTGACAAGGATTACGGCGAATGGGTCAGAGATGAGATGAAGAACACCTACGCCAAGCAATTGGCAGAGGCAAAAGACTGCGTAATGGAAAGCGTGGTCGGTGTTCCGCATACGGAAATTCTGAGACTGGCACGAAAAGAAGACATTGATCTGATTGTCATGGGCGCACATACCCGTCAGGATGAGGTCGGCGCGACCCGCTTTCGCAGCATTGTCGGCAGCACCATGCAGCAGGTTGCCAAAAGCGCAAGATGTCCGGTACTGATCATCAGCAGACCCTGCACGACCTGTTTCTGGTATTTTTCCAATATCGTTGTCGGAGTTGATTTTTCCAAAGCATCATATTCGGCATTCTTGTTTGCTTACAAACTTGCCAAAGAAATCGGCTGCAAGATTCATCTGTTTCACGCCTTGGATCTGAGTTCAATCTATGCCGGAAAAACGCCGGAACAGTCTGAAATCGAAGAGAAAATCAAGGCTGCCAAGCAGAAAATGAAAAATGTCTATGGAGCTAAGATGCAGGATTTTGATAACTATGATATTGAGGTATGCGAAGGAATTCCGTACGTGGAAATTCTGAAATTTGCCAGACAACGAAACGGCGATCTCATTATCATGGCGCATCACACCAAAGAAATTGATCCTGAAAAGGCTCTGCTGGGCAGCACCGTAGAGCAGGTGGTTCTGCGCTCAACCTGCCCGGTCGCCAGTGTCAACCGTCCTGATAAAGTAGAGTAGTCGCCGTGAAACCAATAAGGTAGCGGATATGGAAAACAAGAAGGTAATTCTGATCGTAGATGATGAAGCGGATATGAGATTTTTTCTGTCAACATTGGCGAAAACCAGCGGGTATGAGCCGGTTTTGGCAAAAAACGGAAAAGAAGGAATGCAGAAAGCATTGGAGAGAACTCCCGATCTTCTGATCCTCGATGTAATGATGCCGGGCGAGGGGGGGATACAGATGTATCGCCAGATCAGAACAGACCCGAATTTGAAGCACACGCCGATTATCATGCTGTCGGCAATTGCCAAAAAAACTTTTTATCATTATTTAAGTATGCTGAATGTTAAGATGGATCAAGCCATCGCATCGCCCCAAGCATATATTGAAAAACCTCCGGATGCCGGAGAGCTGCTGGCTCTGATTCAGAGCATTCTGGAAAAATAAAGGGGGGAGACCCTAATGAAAAATTGGAATTGGGAAGTCGGAAAACGTCTGGTTGCAGATGTCGGCAAATGGAAAGAGTCATGGGTGTGGGTGGAAGAGCCTTATGCCAGCCCTGACGGAGAAAAAATCGCTGCCATTGTCAGAACCGAAGATGAAATGTTCAATATCTGTGTCAACGGACAGGCGTATGAAAACAGCTTTGACAAAATCTGGCACTTGCGATTTTCGCCGGATAACCGCCTCACCGCTATTGTTTCCGATGGCGAATGGACGCTTGCCATAGACGGCGAAACTTGGGAAAACCGCTTTGATTTTGTCTGGAATACGCAATTTGCCAAAGACGGCATTGCCATATCTGTTCAGAGCGAACGAAAATATTTTGCCGCTGTCAATGATACGGTTTGGGAAAACGGTTTTTCGCATATCGGCGATATGACTTTAAGCCATGACGGACAACGTGCGGCATCGGTTGTTCAGACTGTTCCGCTCAAAGAAGGCGAGATTGTAAAATTTCAACAAGGCTGCTTCAGCGTAGCCGTCAACGGCGAAGTTTGGGATCGCAATTTTGTCAATGTGTGGAATCCGGCGTTCAGCCATGACAATAAGCGCGTTGCTGCCGAAGTCCGGCTCAATCTTTACGATTATACGATTGTTGTGGATGGCAAAGCTTGGGATAAAACCTTTTCAACGGTCTGGGCGCCGCAGTTCAGTCCGGCAGATGCTTCTGTAACCGCGCCGGTGAGAATCGGCGGAAAATGGTTTCTTGCCCGCGATGGAGAAATTCTTTGGGATAAGCCGTTTGATCAGGTGTGGCATCATCAATACTCCCCGGACGGAAAAAACATTGCCGCGATTGTCTGTCCTCAATTCGGGCAATGGACAGTTGCGATTAACGGCATTGCTTGGAAACACACCTTCGGCGATCTGGTAACGGATTTGGTGATAAGCCCGGACGGAACCCGCGCTGCCTGCGTAGGCAAAGACAACGGCAAATGGTTTGTCTGTGTTGACGGAATAGTCTGGGGCGGACAATTCGACATGGCATGGCAGCCGGTATTCAGCCCGGACAGCAGGCGGGTTGCGGCAAAAGTCGAAAAAGACGGAAAATATGTGATTCTGACAGACGGGGTTCCGCTGATTGAGCCTGTCCAAGCCTTGTGGACGCCCACTTTCAGCCCGGACAGCAGCAGCATTCTGGTCAGAATGATAGAAGATGGCAAATATTATCGGAGGGTGTGTTAAGTGTTAGGTGTTAAGTGTTAGGTGTTAAGTGTTATGAACACACTTCTCATTTCTCATTTCTCACTTCTCATTTCTCACTTGATTGAGGAGGAAAATCATGCACCATATTTACGATTTTGTGAGCGGTCCGTTGGTATGGCTGTCGTTTATCATATTTATCGGCGGCAGTATTTACCGGATAGCAACAATGGCGATGCTTGCCAAGAAAAAAGACGGCGTTGTATATGACTATATGGATTCTTCTTATGCGCTTCGCTCCATTCTGCACTGGATCATTCCGTTCGGGAGCGAAAACATGAAAAAGCATCCGGTGATGACGGTTGTTACTTATGTTTTTCATATAAGCCTGATGATTGCGCCGCTGTTTCTGTTTGCCCATATCGCGCTGATTAAGGAATCATGGGACATCAGTTGGGGATATATCTCAGACAGTACCGCAGACATCATGACCATGCTGGTGATTGCCTCATGTGTCTTTTTCATGCTGAGACGGATAAAACTTCCCGAAGTCAGATATCTGACAGATACATCCGACTATATTCTGTTAGCGATAGTTGCCGCGCCGTTTGTTACCGGATTTTTGGCATATCATCAGTGGATGGGATATAAGCTGATGGTAATTCTGCATATTCTTTCGGGAGAAGTCATGCTGGCAGCGATTCCCTTTACCAGACTGAGCCACGTCCTCTTTTTCCCGTTCACGCGGGGGTATATCGGGTCAGAGTTCGGCGCGGTCAGACATGCAAGGGATTGGTAGAGAAAAACAATGCAAAATTCAAAATGCAAAGTGCAAAATGCTTAACTTTGCATTTTACACTTTACACTTTGCACTGTATTGAAAAGGGGGATTCATGTACGAAGGTATTGTTGAAGACACACAAAAGGCGGCTATTGCCGATCTCGGAATAGACAAGGGTGTTGAAGCTCTGACGCCTGAAAAAATCGAAACGGTGATCACCTCATTTTTGGAGAGCGAAACCGGCGCGAGGTTCAAAACTTACGCAGATATTTGTGTGCATTGCGGCTTGTGTTCGGATGCCTGCCATTATTTTCTGTCTAATGACAGAAATCCGAAATTTTCTCCGGCAGGCAAAGTCAAGCAGACAATCGGAGAAATTCTGAAGCATAAAGGTAAAGTATCGCCGAAGTTTATCGGGCAGACGGCTGAGATTGCTTTTACCGAATGCAACGTCTGTAAACGATGTGCGATGTACTGCCCATTCGGGATTGACGTGGCATATCTGATGCTCACCATGAGACGGCTTTGTCATAAATTGGGCGTTGTGCCGCAGTATATTCAGGATACGGCGCACAGCCATTCCGCCACGTTCAATCAGATGTGGGTCAAAGAAGATGAATGGATAGACAGCCTTCAATGGCAGGAAGACGAAGCTCGCGGGGATATTTCCAACTTGCGGATTCCGCTTGAAAAAGAAGGTTCGGATATTATGTATTCTGTCATCGGTCCTGAGCCGAAATTCCGGGCGCAGTTGATTTATCAGGCGGCGGTGATTATGGAAACTGCCGGGATGAATTGGACCATGCCTGCCACGCCCGGCTGGGATAACAGCGATATGTGCATGTACACCGGCGATAGCGAGATGATGGGACGCTTGAAAAGGTCTCATTTTGAAACTGCCGCACGTCTGAAAGTCAAGCGGATTGTCATGGGCGAATGCGGTCATGCGTTCCGGTCTGTGTATGACATGGGCAACCGCTGGGTGGGGTGGAAAATGCCGCCGATCCCGGTGATTCATGCGATTGAATTTTATGATGAACTGTTTCAAAAGGGAAAAATCAAAGTAACACATAAGTTTGAAGAGCCGGTTACGATTCATGATCCCTGCAATATTGTCAGAGGCAGGGGGCTGCATGAAAAGATCCGCAACGTGGTGCATCGAACCTGCAGCAGCCTGATTGAAATGTACCCGAATCGGGAACACAATTACTGCTGCGCTGCCGGAGGCGGGGTTATCAACTGCGGTCCGCCATTTAAAGCAAAGCGTGTGGAAGGAGACCGGGTCAAAGCAGATCAGTTGCGCGAGGCAAAAAGCAAAGGCGCGAAAGTCGTGGTTGCGCCCTGTCATAACTGTCATGGCGGCTTGGAAGATATTATTCACCACTACAAGCTGGATATGAAGCTCAAGTTTCTGGGGGATATTATCTATGAAGTTATGGAAAAAACAACCTAACCCCCCGCCCCCCTTCCCTGAGAGGGAATGGGGAGAACTCCCCCTCTCCGTTCCGGGGAGGGTTGGGGGTGGGGTTAAATTAAGGAGGAATCAATGAAAAAAAGAATCATCCTGCTGATACCCCTGATAATGCTGATTGCAGTGGTATCCGGGTTTTCTCAGGAAAATATTACGCAGTTGTATGACAGCGCATTCAAGTCTCATCAGAGACCGCCGGCTGCTTTTCAGCATGACCGTCATAATGAGCAGGCAAAAATTTTTGATTGCGGCGTATGTCATCATGTTTATGAAAAGGGCAAAAAGGTTGATGGCGCTACGTCTGAAGATCGGAAATGCTCGGAATGTCATTACAAAGATGATGATATGAGTCTGGCTTCTGCATATCATAATCGCTGCAAGGGCTGCCATTCGGAGAAAAAAGCGGGACCGATTTTGTGCGGCGAATGCCATAAGAAATAGGTTCACATGCGTAGAAAAGGATGCTATGTGACTTGGATTCACATTGATCTGAGCCGGTAAAAATAAACCTCAACAAGCAAAGGAGATTCTTATGGCTGAATTGATCGTTTTTCACAGTGGAAATCCTAATTGAATGTCATGCAAAAAGGCTATAGGTGTAGCCCAAAACATGAAAGAACTTTTCGGAGAAAAATTGGAGTTGAATATCTACACGACTGATTCCGAAGAGGCTCAGAAGTATAACTTCAAAAGCTCAACAAATGTTCTGCTTGATCAGGAGTCAGTTCCCCTTGATGTGTCAACAGACAAGAGTAAAATGAAGGCGTTTCTTTCAGAAAAACTTGCAGACTGAGGAGAAAGTATGAAAATTTTATTCATAATTTCCACAAGCGACGGAGAAACGATTTACAATGCGATGAGGCTTGCCAATGTCGGCGTAAAAAAGGGAGATGATGTAAGTGTTTTTATGCTCGGCAAGGGTGTGCTTTTTGAACAGTCAGGCACAGAACAATTCAATGTGATGGATCAGATGACCCAGTTTCAGGGTAATTTTTATGTCTGAGGCGTATGTATGAAATCCCACGGTCTGGAGGGATCAGGCACTTGTCCCATTGCTTGGATGGATGACTTGTACGAAATTATAAAAGAATCTGATAAGGTTCTGAGCTTCTGAATACACAGTGGTGCAATAAAAGGAAAAGGATAATATGATGATTGAATACAGCCCTATCGGAGTAATCCGCAGCCCCTTCAGGACGATTGAAGGAATGCCGATTCAGCCCGCCGGAGCGAGCGGCGTTCAGGGGACAATAGAGGTTTTCCCTGAATTTGAACAAGGGTTGAAGGATTTGGACGGATTTTCTCATATTATCCTGCTCTATCATTTTCACCGGGTGGAGGGATACAGCCTTCTTGTTACGCCGTTCATGGATACGATTCAGCATGGGCTGTTCTCGACTCGCGCACCCAAACGCCCGAATCCGATAGGAATTTCTGTTGTCAGGTTGATTCGGATACGCGGTATGACGATGGATATTGAAAATGTGGATATTCTGGACGGCACACCGCTGTTGGATATTAAACCGTATGTGCCGCAATTCGACAATCATCCGGCAGATTCAATCGGCTGGCTTGAACATGCAAATGAAAAGGCGAAGTCTGCAAAAGCGGACGGAAGATTCAGATGAAAACCGATTATTTTTCTCACGATGCCGGATACCGATGGCTCCGTGCCAATAACAAAGCCGGATGGAGCCATACGGATGAAGCATACAATGAGCAGAAGATCCATTTACAGGAAATACTCGGAACGCTCTGTCTGCCGCTTGGTGCAAAGATACTGGAACTCGGCTGCGGCGCGGGAAACATCACGGTGTGGCTTGCCCATTTCAGATACAATCTTACCGGCATAGACATCTCGCCGACAGCCATTGATTGGGCGCGGTGCAGAGCGATTGAGGAAGGCGTGGACGCAGCGTTTTTTATTGGCGATGTGCTTGATCTGTCAGAAATCAATGACAATACTTATGACCTTGTGGTTGACGGAAATTGCTTTCATTGCATTATCGGAGATGATCGCCCGCGCTTTCTTTCTGAAGCATATCGGGTTGTAAAGCCCGAGTGTGAATTTATCGTGGATACCATGTGCCAACCTGTGAAAGCAGATGCAATTAAAGGATATGACGAGCATTCAAAATGCTCATTTCGCGGAGATACAGCCTCCCGTTATTTCGGGCTGCCGGATGACATCAAAGCTGAGGTCATATCAGCCGGTTTCCGTATCATCCGATCTTCGATTGAGCTAGGAGAACCTAACAGCAATATCATCATTGAAGCAGCAAAAGATGATCGGTAATAAGAAAGGAGTGTGACATTGAAAGTATTGATTATCGGCGGCGTGGCGTGCGGTCCCAAAACTGCGGCTCGCCTGAAACGTCTTTGTCCTGATGCGGACATTACCATGATCGAAAAAGACAAACTTGTATCTTACGGCTCGTGCGGACTTCCCTATTATGTTGAAGGGGTGTTTCCTGATATTGAAGAGCTGATCAACACTCCGGCAGGAGTTCCGAGAGATGCGGCTTTTTTCGATAAAACCAAAGGCTTCAAAGTCCTGACACAGACCGAAGCGTTAAGCATTGATCGAAAAAACAAGACCGTCCGGGTCAGATATGCACAATCCGGCAAAGAAGAAAATTCAGCTTATGATAAGCTGGTACTGGCAACCGGCGGATATTCGTTTCGCCCTCCGATTTCCGGGCTTGATCTGAAAAATGTCTGGTTTATGACGCATCCGGATCACGCTGAAAGCATGAAACGGGAAATCAAGGCTCAGGGCTTGAAAAAAGCGGTGTTGGTCGGCGCGGGATTTATCAATATCGAAATGGCTGAGGCATTGGTTCGTCAGGGGCTTGATGTAACCATGATCGAAATGTTCGATCAGATCATGCCCGGCGTGTTGGATAAAGACATAGCCATGTTTGCCGCAAAACATCTGAAAGAAAAAGGCGTCAAGCTGGTTCTGGGTGAAGGCGTCAGCGGCATTGAAGGAAAAAGCAGCGTAGAAGCGGTAATGACCAATAAGCAACGCATTTCTGCTGATATGGTGGTGGTTGCGGTCGGCACCCGTCCGAATGATAAGCTGGCAAGAGACGCCGGATTGATGTGCATGGAACGCGGCGGTATTATCGTCAATGCTTATGGTCAGACCAGCGATAAGGACATTTATGCGGGCGGCGATTGCGCTCTGAATCATTATATGAACGGGCTGATGAGCGGTCCGTTGTTTGTGCCTTTGGGATCAACTGCCAATAAACACGGCAGAATCATTGCCAATCATATTGCCGGACTTTCCACGCCGTTCAAAGGAATTACCTGTAGCGGCATTGTCAAGGCATTTGCCTATGCTGTCGGCAGAACGGGCATCGGCGAAAAGCAGGCAAAAGAACTCGGCTTGGATGTGGAAACATTTACATGGGCTGGACCGGATATGCCGCATTATATGTCGGAGTCTAAGCCGTTTATTATCAAAATGATTGCATCCCGCCGGGACCGGAAAGTGATCGGCGTTCAACTGGCAGGACACAGTAACTGTTCAAAGCGTCTGGATGTGGCAGCCAGCGTGATTTCTTTGGGCGGAACATTGGATGATTTGTCCGATATTGATTTCGGATACGCGCCGCCGTACAGCCCGCCCATTGATCCGATTGCAACCTGCGCCCAGATGCTCAGTAACAAATTAGACGGCATTGCCAAAGGCGTTTGCGCGCTTGAAGCAAAATCATTACTGGACTCCGGGAAGGCGGTTTTCATAGATGTTCGGACATCGGATGAATTTGAAACCGTTACCATGCCTTATGAGAATGTTATTCATATTCCGCTCGACGAACTCAAAAAACGGGTGGGTGAACTTCCCAAAGACAAAAAAATTCTGGCATATTGCAAAGTCAGCATGAGAGGCTATGAAGCGCAGCGGATTTTAAATTCTCTGGGATTTGACAACGTGCGGTTTATCGAAGGCGGAATTGCAGGATGGCCCTTTTAAATGACCTCTCCCCATTCCCTCTCAGGGAAGGGGGCAGGGGGTTAGGTTTAACAAGCGAGGTGTGTTATGGCAAAAAAAATTATGGTCGTTGATGACGACCCGATCATTGTCAAGTATATCGTGAATATTCTCACGGACAACAAGTATGAGACGTTCACGGCTTCGGACGGCGTTGAAGCATTTGAGGCATTGAAAACTCAGAAGCCGGATATGATTACGCTGGACCTTCAGATGAATGAAGAATGGGGTCCTCAGTTTTATCGGCGGCTTGCCAAGGAAGATGAATTTAAGGAGATTCCGATTGTGGTCATCAGCGGACTTGCAGGGCGGCATCTTTCGATCCGAAAAGCGGTCGGATATTTGGCAAAACCCTTTGATCCCAATGACCTCATTGATATTGTTAAAAAGACTATCGGAAATCCATAGTCGGCGGGTGTTATCGGTGGGATGCAACATGCGCTGTATTATCAGAATTAAATAAAATACAGCGCGTTTTGCTGATTATTTCTATCTGATTACTGACATCATAAGATTTTCAGATAAAAATCCAGCATTTCTTCTTCAAGCATGCCGATCATGGCAATAAAATCTGAGTAATCGCCGGTAACATGAGCATTATCTAAAAAATCATAATAATTCAACCTGTCTTCCTTTCTGATGACTACCGGTGGAAATCCGTTTTTCATCAGTTCAAAATTCATCAGCAGCCGGGCAGTGCGTCCGTTTCCGTCTGTAAAAGGATGAATTTTTACGAATTGAGCATGAAGCATAGCCGACGTCTCTACCGGATGAAAATTGTTTTCATCATGCCATATTATCAAATCCCGCATCTGCTCCGGCACAAGAAGATAGTCCGGCGGAATATGCGTTGCGCCGCTGATCAGCACATTTTCTTTCCGATATACTCCGGCATTTCGGTCATCAATGTTTTTCAGAATCAGCGCATGAATATTTCTGATCTGCCATTCTGTCAGAGGCTCTTTTTTATGAACAATATCTTCGATATAAAGAATTGCCTGCTCGTGGTTTATGACCTCAAAATGTTCTTTCAGGGTTTTGCCGCCTACGGTAATCCCTTCCAGCACCACTTTGGTTTCTTTCAGACTGAGCGTATTTCCTTCAATGGCATTTGAATGATACGTCCACTCAAGAAAAACGCTGTCTCTGAGACTTTGCAATGTATGCTGCGGCAGCGGGCGGAGACTGTCCAGCCGCTTTTTTTTTGAATTGATTCGTTCTGATAATTCAGTGTCCATAACAATTTTTATAGTAGAAATCTGCTGTTTGTCAATTATAATCTGATTTTTTATCCTGTTATTTTCAAAGAAAATTTATTGACAAAGATTTGATTTAAAAATATATATCGTTCAGGCAAAGGATATGATGTTGTGGTTTATATGGCATCTGATGTATAATCACTTGTTAG
>DYRC01000121.1:5456-11233 GCA_020718925.1 Desulfonema limicola | reverse complement strand
GAAAATGGATTCAAAATTCATCACATTATTGCGAAAAGAATCCGGTACTGAGGGCGTCAGAGTCGTTGTCATCGCCACCATTGCGGGGATATTGCAGGGTTTGGTCATGATCATCATCAACGGCGCTGCGGGAAATATGCCGAAAGGCGAATTGAATTTCAGATATTTCGGCATGTTTGTGGTATGTATTATCGGATTTATCTGGACAAAACGATATTCGCTTGCCCGGAATGTGGAGATTGTTCAGCGTATTTTGTTTGATACCCGGATCCGGCTTGCGGATAAAATCAGACATTCGGGGCTGGCTCAGATTGAATCGGTCGGAAGATCGCAGCTTTATACCGCGCTTGCCGATAATGCCGAAATTATTTTCAATGCCTCACGGCAATTTGCCAACGCAGGCTCATCAAGCGTGATGATTACGTTTTCTTTTCTTTACATCGGTTATCTGTCGTCATCGGCATTTTTTTTAGCCGTGTTTTTTATCGTAGGCGGTATTTCTATCTATATGTTCAATCAGCAGGCGACAAATCGGGAACTTAAAAATGTTTTGGAAAAAGAGCGGGAGTTTCTGACGTATCTCAATCATCTGGTGGATGGCTTCAAAGAAGTCAAAATCAATTCAGATAAAAGCCGGGACTTGTTTGAAAATTATCTCAAAGAGACGTCTTTTAAAACGCGTGATCTCAAAATCAGAATCGAATACCGCTTTGTAGAGAACTATATTTTTTCTCAAAGCTTTTTTTATATCCTGATGGCGTCGGTCATTTTTCTGCTGCCGCAGATCAGTTCTGTTGTTCCGGGTTCAATTATAAAGATTACATCTGTTATTTTATTCATGGTCGGACCATTAGGGAATGTTGTCGAAGCGATTCCTAATATTGCCAAGGCAGATGTGGCAGTTGGCACGATTGAAAAACTGGAAAAATTTTTAGATGAGGCAGATGACAGCAAAGCAACATTGCCTTCGGGTCCGTTGCTGCGGAAAAAAAGCTTTGAAAAGATTCGTTTTGAAAAAGTCAGTTTTTCTTACGGAGACAGCCAGAATCGGCATTTTACCGTGGGTCCTCTGGATTTATCTGTTCAGCGCGGTGAAATTCTGTTTATCGTGGGCGGGAACGGCAGCGGAAAATCCACACTGCTCAAAATGATGACAGGGCTTTATTATCCGCAGTCCGGCGACATTCTTATTGACAATATCCCGATAGACATGACTAATTATGAGCATTATCGCAATCTGTTTTCGGTGATATTCACGGATTTTCATTTGTTTGACAGGCTTTACGGACTTAAAACCGTTGATGAGGATGTGCTGGATGATTTGCTTGCAAAAATGGAGCTTGCTTCCAAAACCGCATATTCGGAAGGACGATTCACCAATATCAACCTGTCAACCGGTCAGAAAAAACGACTTGCCATGATTATCAGTTATCTGGAAGATAAGCCGATATTCATGTTTGATGAAGTGGCTGCGGATCAGGACCCGGTGTTCAGAAAATATTTCTACGAGGTTTTCATCAGAAATCTCAAAGCCAAAGGCAAAACAATCATCGCTGTCAGCCACGATGAACGGTATTTCAATATGGCAGACAGAGTATTGAAAATGGAATTTGGAAAATTTATAAGTAAGTAAGGCTATGAGCGAATTTTACACAAAAATCAGACAGAAGATCAGAAACAACCTGTCGCAGATAGCGGCGGTGATATTAATGTTTCTGTTTATGTTTTTCTATCTTTACAACCATATTGTTTATACGATTCAATCCGGCGAGGGCGGCGTGAAGTATCTGCGGTTCTTCGGAGGAACGGTGGTGACAAGGTTTATCCTGAAGGCATTCATTTTGTGTTTCCCTGGGATAAACTATTCATTTATAACGTCAGAATTCAGCAGGTGGCGCATGAGTTCGATGTTCTGACCAAAAGCGGACTCAAAGTCCGTCTGTCCATCTCTATCCGCTATTATCCCGAATACAAGCTTTTGGGCATTCTGCATCAGAAAGTCGGCATGGATTATGTGCATACGATTGTCATTCCCGAAGTCGAGTCGGTGTTGCGTGTGCTGGTCGGCACGATGGAAGCCGAAGAAGTGTATAAGACGGAAAAATCCATTTATGAAAACGCGCTGAATCAGGCGGTTGAGCGTGTGGCACAGCGATTCGTCAATGTGGATGTTGTGATTATCAAAAAGATTGATATGCCGGACAGCGTTGAAAAGGCTATTCGTGAGAAAATTGAGCAGAAACATATTGCCGAAGCGCATATCTTCAAAATAGAGAGAGAAAAGCTGGAAGCCAAAAGAAAACAGATCGAGGCTGAAGGGCTTAAAACATACAATGATATTCTGGCGACCTCGCTGTCTGATGACATCCTGCAATGGCTGGGAATCAATGCCGCGCTTGAGCTTTCCAAGTCCGAAAATGCCAAAGTCATTATGATTGGAAATAATAAGAACGGATTGCCGATTTACGGCGGTATTGATCTATATAATACCGATACCTCCAAAAAAGGAAAATCGCCGCAGACAAGCGAGAAAAAGCCGAAAGCCGTTTCTCCGGGCAGCGATAGCAAAGAAGTTTCTTCTGACAAAAAACCGGAAACTCTGCCTTTAAAACCACAAAATACTGAAAAAACCGGAAATGCAGTTTTGCCTGAAGCCAAACCTGAAGCCAAAAAGGAATCATCGCAGAAATGAGCAGAAAAATATCGCTTATTATCGGGCTGATAGCCGTTACTCTGATGCTGTCCTGCCAATCGTACAGCAATCTGTCTGAAAAAAGAGCTGAAAAAGCTGCCGGGGGGAGCGGAAATATTGTTATCGGCATTGCGGACAGCTCCTCAAATCCCAGTCTTTTCCTTGAAGGCATTGCTTTGGCGGTGGAAGATATCAATCGGGAAGGCGGCATTTCGGGCAGAAAAATAAAAACGGTTATCTATGATGACAAAGGAGACTTTACAGAAGGACAGAATGTTGCCAGAAGTCTTGCACAAAACCCTGACGTGGTGGCAGTCATCGGACATCGGCTGTCTGATGTTGCTATTCCCGCATCAATCATATACGAACAAAGCGGTATCCTGTTCATCTCTCACGGTGCTACGCATCCGAATCTGACGCGATACGGCGGCTCCTTTACCTTCAGAAATATTCCGACAGATGAGGAAATCGGACGACAGATTGCTCAATCCGCTCACAAATTGGGAGGTAGGAAAGGATCGGTTTTTTATGAAAGAAAGGATAACTTCCAAAGGCTTGCGGATGTGTATAAATCCGAAGCGGATAATCTGAAAATCGCAACGCTCGGAACGCATTCTTTTTTCAAATGGCAGACGGAGTTCAGAGATATGCTGGCAGTTGTCCGCAAAAACTCTCCCGAAGGTATTTTTATTGCAGGCAGCCTGCCGGTATCGGCGATTCTGATCAAACAGGCGCGTGATATGGAAATCACTGTTCCGGTGATAGGCGGCACCGATATGGATTCTCCCGAATTGGTAACCATTGCCGGAAGGGCTGCTGAAGGAACCATTGTCGCAACGGTTTTCAATCCTGAAACTCAGGATCGCGGAACAATGGAGTTTGTTAAGCGATTCAGGACAAAATCCGGAGTTGTGCCGGATACATGGGCGGCTCAGGGCTATGATGCGTTATCCGTGCTGGCAGCAGCGATGAAAAAAGCCAATTCTTCCGTACCGGTCGTTGTGGCAAGCGCGCTTAGGTTCATGGATGGTTGGCATGGTGTTACGGGGTCGTATTCTTTTACCCGCGAAGGAGATGTTCGGGGAAAAGCCATTTATTTCAAGAAGGTCAAAGATGGGAAATTTGAATTGATTCGCATGGAAAAAGCGGATCAGGCGATTAACCCGATGTATGTGGTGGAAGACACAACGCTCAGAATTCCCATCGAAGGCGCAATTCAGACCATTGATCCCGGTCTCACCGAAGATACGGCTTCCATCGAAGTTACCGCGCAGATATTTCTGTCTCTTACCAATTTTGACCCCAAAACCTATCAGCCTGTTCCCGGACTTGCGACCGACTGGACGGTTTCCGATGATGGGAAAACGTACCGCTTCCGTCTTCGTCAGGATGTGAAGTGGACAGACGGCAGCCCCGTTACAGCGCATGATATTGTCTGGGCGATTCATCGCAATCTCAATCCCGATATCAAATGTCCTTATGCAAATGTTTTATATATCTTGAAAAATGCCGAAGCGGTTAATAAAGGAAAAATCAAAGATTATGCTGAGATCGGCGTTCGTGCGGCAGACGATTTCACAATAGAATTTATTCTTGAATACGCTACGACATATTTTCCTGCCCTGACCGGTCTGTGGGTATATCGTCCGCTGCATAAAAAGGCGATAGAAACTTACGCAGAAAAGTGGACGGAACCCGCAAATATCCAAGTGAACGGACCCTATAAGCCGGTCTATTGGAATAAGGCGCAGGTGATGATTTTAAGAAAAAATCCGAAATATTATGATCATAAATCCGTCAGAATCGAGGAAATACGCTATTATAATATTCCGCAAAGCTCGGTGGGGCTGGAAATGTATCGTAATAACGAATTGGATATTATGGGCGGAAATTATCTCAAACTTCCGTTTGCTGAGATACCCAACATCAAAGCCGATCCCAAGTCCAGAGGGGAATATTCCCAGCAGCCTCAATTTGCGATATATGCTTACGGCTTTGATGTCAGACGTCCGGTGGTGAATAATATTCTGGTTCGCAAAGCCATTTCGGCTGCGATCAATCGTGAGTTGATTGTCGATCTGCTCCTCAAAGGCGGCGCGAGACCGGCAACGACATTTACGCCGCCCGCGATTTTCGGAGGGGTTGATCCCAAAGAAGGCGTGGGTATCCGTTTTAATCCTGACCAAGCCAGACAATGGCTGTCCAAAGCCGGTTATCCCGACGGCAAGGGGTTTCCGGGCATCACCTTGTGGCATCCGGCTTCTGAAAACCATGAGCGGATAGCTCAGGCTGTTCAGGCTTCGGTGTCGCATTATCTGAATATCAGCATCAAACTCGAAGCAAAAGAATTCAACGAGTTTCTGAAAGCCACATCTTCACCTGACAATCCGGCGGATATGTTTCAGTACGGATATTTTGCCGATTACCCTGACGCCAATAACTTTTTAAGCGAACAGTTGCACCCGTTGAAGTCCGGCAACAGAATCGGATGGAACAATAAAGAATTTGCCGAGCTGATGAATAAGGCTGAAAAAAGTTCGGATCCGGTTGAAAGAAAATCGCTGTATAAACGCGGGGAGAAGATTTTGTGCGAAGAAGAATCTGCGATAGTGCCGATTTATTTTGAAACCGCTCATTGTCTGGTAAAGCCCAGAGTGAAAAATTGGTATCAGATGGCAATAGGGGGGCAGCGCATCTGCGACTGGTATTTTGAAAAATGAAAAAAATACTGTTTTCCATATCGTTCCTGCTGCTCATAGCTGCCGGTGGTTTCCTGCTATATCCCAAAATAGCGTCTCTTTTTGAAAAGGAGACCATGTATATTGCCGTAGCAGGTCCCATGCAGCCGGGAGAGGGCGGGCAGGATATGCTCAGAGGTATCCGGCTTTCTCTGGAGCAGTTGAAAAATGAAAAAAAAATAACGGATAAAAATATCGAATTGCTGGTATTTGACGACAAAAACGATGAACAGACCGCTATCAGAATCGCTTCGGAAATTTCGGCTGATAATCGGATAATACTGGTGCTGGGGCATTATTACAGTTCTACATCCATAGCCGCAGGAGAAATTTATAAAAAAAACGGC
>DYRC01000121.1:2135-5356 GCA_020718925.1 Desulfonema limicola | reverse complement strand
AAACCGGAAAAAAATCAGAGATGCGTTATCCGAATTTTCAAGTCCTGATGTATCGGTAAACGGAATCACCGGCAACATTTATTTTGATGAAAACCGGAATTTTATCAGACCGATGGCTGTGGGAATTTTTCAACTGCAAAAGCTGCTTCCCGCATTCGTACAATTTTATCCGATCAGTACGTTGAAACCGGATATGTCAAAAGATGAAGGCAAAACATTTGTCATTAATAACAGCTTGATGACATTGACAAATATTGTATATTCAGGGATAGATATCAATGAAATCTCTCATATAGACAAAAGTAAATCAATATGTACGGTTGACTTCTACTTATGGTTTCGTTTTCAGTCAGATTTTGACGTCAGAAGCCTTGTATTTATGAATGCGGTAAAACCGATAGAACTCGGAAAGCCGATTCTGGAGGAAAGCGATAAAGGTATTATGACTCAGACTTATCACATCAAAGCTGATTTCCGGTTTGATTCTTATCTGCAAAAATATCCGTTTGATCACCGGAGCGTTTCCGTAGCATTCCGTCATACGGATAAGACCCGGAACAGCCTGATTTTTATTCCTGACACATTAGGATTGCCTCGGTCAGGAAGTAATACAGATAAACGATTGAGTGTAAACGGCTGGAATATCAAACACAGCAATTGTTATCAGAAAATTGCGACTGTCATTACAAACGGTCAGCCATCGGAATATTCTCAGTTTATCGCGTCCGCACGGGTTGAAAGAAAAGGCATGGGATTTGCTGTAAAAACACTTTTTCCTTTTTTCAGCATTCCTATTCTCTTATTTTTGGTCTATGGCATTCCTGCAGATCGGATCAAAGACAGAATGCTGATATGTATCGCGGGAATCATATCCTGCGGTATTTTTCATGCTATGATTTGGTCTGATTTCCGCTTACTGCCATATACAGTGGCAATTGAATATGTCTGTTTTGTGATTTACGGATTATCGGCAGCAGGCGGTTTGATTTCTTCGGCAGCGTATATTCTGCGGGGATCGGCAAACAAGTGTCGCCTGCTCAATCTGGGGGGCAAAATGATTCATTCTTTGGCAATTATTCTGATCGGAATCTTTATCGGCATTTTATATCATGGGCATTAAGAAAAAAATACTTATCTTCTCGGCAGTAATCCTGCTTATTTCAGGAGCGGCAGCCTTTCTGCTCATCCGGCAGTCGCATTTTCTCAAAAAAGAGACGGTCTTTATTGCCGTAACCGCGCCGATGAGCGGGGCGGACAAAAAGCGCGGAGAAGAAATGCTCAAAGGCATCCGGCTGTATCTTGATAGTGCTAAACAACTGAAACAACTTGGAAACAGGACTATCGAACTTATTATCCGCGATGATATGAATAATGCAGACGAAGCTGCCAAAATTGCTTCTGAAATAGCCTCTGACAAAAGAGTGCTGATGGTGATCGGAGATTTCGGAAGCGATACTTATGCTTCCGCGTCACCGATATATAAAAAAGGCGGTATTCCCATTGTTACCGCTTCGTGCATGACGGATGAAACGCAAGCTGATAATGAGTGGTATTTCAGCGTCGTACCTGATGTTGCGTTTCAGGGAAGTTTTATCGCCAACTATGTGATCGGACCCCTGAAAAACAAATCAGCCTGTATCATTTTTGAAAAAAACCTTTACGGAACAAATCTTGCCAAATCATTTGAAGAGACTGCCAACAGGCGGGGAATTGTTATTGCTCGGAAATGGTCTTTTGAAACCGGGAAGTATAGCGATCAATCCGGGCAGATAGCACAGAATTTCACAACCCTGGCGGAACCGGGAATCGTGCTTGTCGCAGCCGGCAGTACCGAAAGCGCAAAAATCGTGTCTGAGTTAAAAAGCAAAATACCATCGCTTTCTATCATCGGTACAAATTCTTTCACAGAAGAAGCTTTTGTCAGCGAACTGAAGAAAAGCGGCTTGCCTCATTCTGACGCATCCGGTTCCGGCATTTATGCCGTATCTTACTTTATGCCGGACATTGCGGGAGAAACCGCGGATATGTTCGGGAAATTATTTTCAGACACCTATCATTATGCACCTTCGTCTCAGTCTGCGATTTATTATGACGCGGCTGATGTGGCTATTGAGGCAATTCTGAAAGCCGATATTCAGGGAAAGGGACATATCAGAGGAGATCGCAAAAAGCTCAGAGATGCTCTCGCCGGCTTTTACCGAATGGAAAACTCGGTAAAGGGCGTTACGGGACATATTTATTTCAACAGCAAAGGTTCGGCGATGAAACATCTGTTTGTAGGCAGTTATCACAAGGATGGCTTTGTTCCGGCATTTTCTCAATATAAGGAAGTAACAGAACCTGACAGCATCGGAAATATGTTTAAAAAGACCCTTGACGGCAGAGTTATCGTTGTTCAAGGTAATATCATCAATAAAATCAAAATTGTATTTGTAGGTATTCATCTGAACGTCATCAGTTCTGTAACCCCATCGGAATATATCGCTGATTTTGATCTGTGGTTTCGGTTTCGCGGACAATTCAAAGATGCGGATGTTGAATTTACCAACGCGATCAATCCGGTGCATTTGGGATCACCGATTCGGGAATCTTCTGACCATGACATTACAACGCGGATATATCATGTAAGGTCTGCTTTCAGAATCAAGCCGGATTACCATGCTTATCCTCTGGATGGCAGCACATTGGCAATTCGTTTCCGTCATGATTCTGAGACAAGGAATCAACTGATTTACATTCCTGACTTCTCATCGCCGTCTGAGATACTAGGAAAAGATGTGGGAGCATCTCTGCCGGACTTGGGCAAGGAATGGAAAAGCACCGGACTGTCCTTTCATACGGATGTCATCACTAATATTTCCACACTGGGAAGCATAAAATTTTTCAATAAATCTAATCATATATTATATTCGCAATTCAATGCGGAGATATCCGCCAAACGACATAATGCTGTTTTTATGGTAAAGGTAATTTCTCCTTATATTTTCATTCTGATCTGCATGTCTGTCATCGGGTTTATCCGAGCGCAAAAATTCCGACTGCGCTTATCCGGGCTGCTTATGATCTTTATCGCAACGATTATATTTCAATTAAAATTTTATTATGAGGTTCCGACAGAATATCTGGTGAATGCGGATTATTTTTTCTTTATCATATATGCGGCTATCCTTGTGATGATGTTCATCATCGTTCGCGGCAGCCGTTTGTCTCCGAACACGATT
>DYRC01000121.1:0-2035 GCA_020718925.1 Desulfonema limicola | reverse complement strand
TTCTCAGCATACCAATCCACCTGCCTGCAAAGTCCCCGGATAATGCTCACTTCTTTGGCTTTGAGTTGAATCCGGGTAAAAAAATGCCGGATGTGATTGAGCCAGTAATCCGGGTTTTCAGGGTTGATATAGCAGATTCTCACCAGAATATCCCTCAGAGCTTCATACATGCCGTCTAATTCATGTCGGCTAGCCAGACGCGGCACAAAGCTTTTCTTTTCAGGCAGAGACGCTTTGAAAAGTTCGTAACAGACAATCATCACCGCCTGCGCCAGATTGAGCGATGAAAATTCGGCAGTCGGAATATTGACCAGAATATGGCAGAGCCGAATATCCTCATTGAGCAATCCCCGATCTTCAGAGCCGAACACAATTGCTACCCGGTTTTCAGCAGAAATGGAAATAAGATGTTCTGCCATATCTTCCGGCTTGCCCATGATCTGACGCTCTCCGCCCACACGAGCCGTTGTCCCTACAACATATTGATAGGATTTGAGCGCGTCTTTCAGATGGTCATATTGCTCAATGCCTGCTGCCACATCAGATGCCGCATGAGTCGCCAGTTTGAGAATTTTTCCCATATCGAAATTTTCAGGCTCAACCACAATCAGGCGGCGCAATCCCATATTCCGTATGGCGCGTGCGGCTGCCCCGATATTTTCAGGATACCGGGGTCTATTCAGCACAATGTCAATATGATTCAGATTGACTTTTTCGGTCATTTGCCGACAATTTCAAGCTGATTGAAGAAATATCCGATTTCATAAGCGGCGGTTTCCGGCGCGTCTGATCCATGCACGATATTTTTTTCAATATCAGAGGCAAAATCGCGGCGAATTGTTCCTTCAGCCGCTTTGCGATAATCGGTCGCGCCCATGAGTTCGCGGTTTTTTGCAATCACATTTTCGCCTTCCAACACCATGACAAGGCAGGGTCCTGATGACATAAATTCTGTCAAACTTGCAAAAAACGGGCGTTCTTTATGCACTGCATAAAAGCCTTCTGCCTGTGTTCTGCTCAGATGAATCATCTTCATTGCGGCAATCTTAATGCCGTTTTTTTCAAAGCGTCTGACCACTTCTCCGATCAAGCCTCCGGATACGCCATCCGGCTTGACGATAGACAAGGTTCTTTCCATAATTATCCTTTCAAAAAAAATTATATCAAACTATCAGAATCATAAGGCAGGTGTCAACAAGCACTTTGCACTTTGAATTTTGCACTGTACTCAATCATCCCAGATAAGCTTTTCGTATTTCAGGGGTTTCAGACAACTCTTTTGCAGAGCCTTCCATGACAATCCGACCGGATTCCATCAGATATGCCCGGTGTGCATATTTCAAAGCAATATGGGCATTCTGCTCCACAACGAAAATAGTCGTGCCGGTTTCATTCAGTTGCTTCAACACCCTGAAAAGCTCCTGCATCAGCAGCGGTGCAAGCCCCATTGACGGCTCATCCAGCAGAATAAAATCCGCGCCGCACATAAATGCCCGCCCCATTGCCAGCATCTGCTGCTCGCCGCCGCTCAACGTATCTGACCGCTGATTTCTGCGATCCGCCAGTCTGGGAAACAGCGAAAATACCCGCTCATAATCATAATGAATCTGATCCATATCTTTTCGGGCATAGGTGGCGAGTTTCAAATTTTCAAATACCGTGAGATTGCCGAAAATACGTCTGCCTTCGGGAACCAGACCGATGCCGTGTTTGGCAACCACATCATGGGGCGGAACATCCGAAAGATTCACGCCGTTATAGGTAATGCTTCCCTGAGTGATAAGCGGAGCTTCCGGCGGCGGAAGGCGCATGATGCTCATCAATGTCGTGGATTTCCCCGCGCCGTTTGCGCCCAAAAGGGTTACGATTTCCCCTTTTTTCACATATAAAGAAATGCCATGTAACGCTTCGATATTTCCATATCGGACATGCAGATTTTCAATTTTAAGCATAATTTATCTCCGATCACAGCAGTTCAGACTGCCGCATTCCTTTGCCTTTCAATTTTGCGCTCTCAAATGTGATGTTGGTCTGA
>DYRC01000120.1 GCA_020718925.1 Desulfonema limicola | reverse complement strand
AAACTCTATCCTTCAATCCGTCATCATCTTTCAATCCTGATTCCGAAGCATTCAGGCGGAGTGAATGAAGAGTTTGCCCCGCCTGATTCAAAACTCCTCCTTGATTTTAATTTCTGATTTATGCTATTTAACCAAATCAGTGCGTTCCGAAAATTACGAAAGAGGAAGGTGAGCATGGAAAATGCCTGTATGTTTGAAGCAGAATTTATTGACAGAAAAACTATCCGATTAACTGAGGAATATCCCTTTAAGATAAGAGAAATCCGTCTGATTATCATACCGGAACAGACATTGCCGAAAAAAAGAAAAGCAGGGATTCTCAAGGGAAAGATAAGAATGTCTGAAGATTTCAATGATCCGTTGGAGGATATGAAGGAATATATGGAATGAATATTCTTACGGATACGAATGTGCTGTTATGGTTTCTCTCTGATAATGAGAAGTTAAGCCGTGTGCATAAAGAAGCTATCGAAAGTTCTGAAAATCAGGTCTATGTCAGCGTTGTTTCATTGTGGGAAATAGTCATAAAACTGAATATCGGCAAATTGGAACTGGATGAGGATTTTGAAACTTTTTTCAGTATTATCACAGAATTTCATGGCTTTAAGATTTTACAGATTTTTGCAAATCACCTTTTCAGATATTTGAAACTTCCGTTGCTTCATCGCGATCCTTTTGACCGCCTGATTTATGCTCAGGCAAAAACTGAAAACATGCTCTTTCTGTTTACAGATGATATATTCAATCTTTATGAATCATAGCTGATTTCCGAATCAGGATGCAATGATTTCATAAGGATTGAAGGATGAACCCCTCCCCTGCCCCTCCCCGGAGCGGAGCGGGGAAACTCTATCCTTCAATCCGTCATCATCTTTCAATCCTGATTCCGATTGCCGTGAAGTGTTTCTTGACGATTTCGGGTTTCGGGATTAGAATAACTATGACGGTAAATGATGACTTAAACGGGAGAAAAAATATGAATTTTATTGTTGATGCCGTATATGACGGAAGAGCCTTTCTTCCCTTTCATCCGCTCTCCATTCCGCCCGATACCCGTGTCAGAATTTCAGTGATGGCTGAAGATGAAAAATCTCTGTCTTTTCTGGAAGTTGCAGAATCTCTCAAACTTGACGGACCGCCGGACTGGTCTTTGAAGATAGACGAATATCTTTATGGCGGAGCAATATCTGATGAGGGGTGAGATATTTCCTGACACATCTTATGTTATTGCTTTGTCATCACAGAAAGATTGTTTTCATGTCAAAGCAGTTGAGGTGGCACAGCAATTGAGGTCAGTAAAATCGAAACTGATTACAACACGCCCTGTGTTGCCGGAGATCGGTAATGCTCTGTCAGGGCTTCGCTTTCGGTCGGCGGCTGTAAAACTGCTGAATGCTTCGGAAACGGATAAGAATATCGGGATTGTTCCTCTGAGCGAATCACTTTATCGTAAGGGGCTTGATTTGTTCAGTGAACGACAGGATAAGAGCTGGGGACTTGTTGATTGTATTTCATTTGTGGTGATGCAGGAAAGAAAGATATATGATGCCCTTACCACAGATGAACACTTTGAACAAGCCGGATTCAGAGCGATTCTTCGGGAGTAAGAGCGGATTGAAGAAGAGAATCAGGATGCAAGGATTTCATAAGGATTGAAGGATGAACCCCTCCCCTGCCCCTCCCCGGAGCGGAGAGGGGGAAACTCTATCCTTCAATCCGTCATCATCTTTCAATCCTGATTCATTCTTGGTAATCCTGAAATCCTGAGAATCTCGGTTCAGGACAATTTTTCAGCTTTGATGAAATTCAAATCAGAATCCCCTTTCTTCTGATGAATCCCTGTAAAAAAAAAGACTCTCCGGCAGTTGCTATTTCTTCTATGCTGATTTATCTTTGTAAATCTCTCACCTATAAAAATCAACAGAAGAGGATCTGTTTTATGAAAAAAATTGCCGGATTTATCATCATTTTGCTGGTGGCTGCGAATAGCTGGGCTGTGGCTCAGGAAGGTGGAAAATTGCCCGAATGGCCGCATGAACACAGCGACCTCGCGCCCGATCCCGCCCTTGTTTTCGGAAAGCTGCCCAATGGATTCCGTTATGTGCTGATGGAAAACAGTACGCCCAAAAACCGCGTCAGTATGCACTTGAATATTCAAGCCGGGTCCTTGTATGAAAAAGATGACCAGCAGGGACTGGCGCATTTTTTGGAACATTTGGCATTTGACGGCTCCGAACATTTCGCACCCGGAGAAATGGTTAAATTTTTCCAGAAAATCGGTATGCAGTTCGGTCCGGATGCCAATGCCCATACCGGATTTGATGAGACGGTTTATGACGTTCTGCTGCCTGATGGCAAGCAGAAAAGCCTTGAAGAAGGTCTGATGATTTTAAAAGACTATGCTCATGGCGCGCTGCTGCTCCCATCCGAGATAGATCGGGAACGCAAAGTGATTTTGGCGGAAAAAAGAACGCGGGATTCTGTGGGCTATCGCACATACATCGCTGTGGCGAATTTTGAATTTCCTCAATCCCGAATTCCCAAACGTATGCCTATCGGCGATGAAAAAGTGATTGAAGCCGCGGATCAGAAGATTATCAAAGATTTTTATGATACATGGTACAGACCGGATAAAATGGTACTGATTATGGTCGGCGATCTTGATAAAAAACTTGCCGCATCGCTGATTACAAAAGAATTTTCCGGCTTGACTGCCAAAGTGCCTGAGCGAAAATTTGAAGGACTCGGAGAAGTTTCACATCAGGGCGTCAAGCCTTTTTATCATTTTGAAAAAGAAGCCGGAAATACGGTGGTCGGCATTGAGGTCATTCAGAAAAAAGCCCCGGTGCCTGATTCTATTGCACATCAGAAGCAGACGCTGATTAGAAAAATTGCAAACCGCATTGTTCAGGATCGTCTGGATACGCTCTTGAGAAAGCCGGACGCGCCCTTCACATCTGCGTCTATCGGCTCATCAAGATTTCTGCATGAAATCGAATATGCGGAAATCAGCGCACAGGGCAAGCCTGAAAACTGGGAAAAGATGCTTTCAATCATAGAGCAGCAATTGAGGCAGGCAATCAGCTATGGTTTTACAGAAGCCGAATTGAACCGGGTAAAAAAAGATATGGCAGCCGGATTTGACAATGCGGTAAAAAAAGCCTCAACGCGCGATAGCAGTGAGTTATCCCGTGACCTGATTCATCATATCAACAGCGACCGGGTGTTTCAATCTCCGCAGCAGGAAAAAGACCTGCTCTCATCGTTTGTTCAATCACTTAGCGTAAACGAAGTCAGTGAGGCGTTTCAAAAAGACTGGGCGCCGGATCATCGTCTGATTATGGTAACCGGTAATGTCAATCTGAACGGGACGGACAAAAAGCCCGAAGATCAGATTCTGTCTGTGTTTGATAAAAGCAAATCTGTGGCAGTATCCAAGCCTGAAGATGACAAACTTCTTGTCTTTCCCTATCTTCCCGAACCGCAGGAAAAGGGAAAAATTGTCAGGCGCACAGAAATTGCCGACCTTGGCATTGTTCAGATTGATTTTGAAAACGGGATTCGCCTGAATCTCAAAAAAACCGATTTTGAGGCGAATGAAGTGATAGCGAGCCTTTCTTTCGGAACCGGAGAATCCGGTGAGCCTGAAAACAAGCCGGGGCTGTCTGCGTTGAGCGAAAGCCTTATCAATGAAAGCGGTTTGGGCGCATTGAATCGGGATGAATTGGAGCGGGCATTGGCAGGAAAAAGCACGTCCGTATCTTTTGATGTGGCAGATGACAGCTTTGCATTGGATGGCAGAACCATCACCGAAGAACTGCCGCTGATGTTTCAACTGATATACGCACATCTTAAAGACCCGGCATTTCGGCAGGATGCTTACGCTCTGGTGATGGAAAAGTATCGGCAAAAATATCTTTCGCTGTCCCAATCGGTCAACGGCGCGATGTATCTGGAAGGAATCCGTTTTTTGGCAGGCGGAGATTCCCGTTTCGGGCTTCAATCTTATGATAATTTCAAAAAACTCGGCATAGACGATGTGCGGAACTGGGTGTCTGATCCTTTGAAAAATCAGGTAACAGAACTGTCTGTTGTCGGTGATTTTGATGTGGAAAAAGTAACAGAACTTGCGGCAAAATATATCGGAACGCTTCCCCGCCCCTCAATAGCGGCTAGAGATAGTTCCCGATTGCCGAAATTTCCTTCGGGAAAATCCCTGAATCTGTCCGTAGAAACTCAGATTCCCAAAGGCATCGTTGTTGTGGCATACAGTACGGATGATATATGGGATATTTCCAGAACCCGGCGTCTGAACATGCTTGCCAGTGTGTTTTCAGAACAGATGCGGGAAAGAATCCGGGAAAAATTGGGAGCTGCGTATTCATCCGGGGCGAACAATGATCCCAGCAGAGCATATCCGGGCTATGGCACGTTCAAAGCCTTTATCACGGTCAAGCCCGAAGAAGCTGAGATAGTGGCGCAGGAGGCAAAATCAATTGCGGCAGACATGGCTCAGAAAAAAATCAGCGCAGACGAACTTCAACGGGCAGTGGACCCCATGCTGACCGGCATCAAAGATATGCGCCGGAAAAACAGCTATTGGCTGTCAACGGTATTGAGAGGTTCAAAAGATCATCCGCAGCAGATTGAATGGAGCAGGACAATTTTAAATGATGTTGCATCCATCAGCATTGACGATATTATGGCGATGGCAAAAAAATATCTTAATAATGAGAAGTCGGCAATGATGATTATCAAGCCTGCCGGGCGTTAACCTCTCCCCCGGACCCTCTCCGAAACGGAGAGGGGAGTCCATCGGGGCTTCTCCCCCCTTCCCTTTCAGGGAAGGGGGGCGGGGGGTTAGGTGCCTTTACCGATAACCTTCTTAATTACCTCTGCAATCTGTTTGCAGCAGGATTCTGTTTCTTCCTGCGTCGAAGCTTCGACCATGACTCTGCAAAGCGGCTGAGTTCCTGAATACCGAACCAGCACTCTCCCCATCTCGCCCAATTGCGCCTCCACCCGCCGGATTTCTTCCTGAATAGCCGGAATGCTGTCAATATCAGGCTTCTGAGTAACTTCCACGTTGAGCAGGACTTGGGGATAGGTTCGCATGACATCTGCCAACTGAGACAACGGCGCGGACTCTGTTACCACCGCTTCAATGAGTCGTAACGCGGTTAAAATGCCATCGCCGGTGGTGTGAGAGCCCAAAAAAATCGTATGCCCTGAATCTTCTCCGCCGATGATTGCGCCGGAATCAAGCATTTCTTTCATCACATATCTATCGCCCACATCCGCCGCAATGTGTTTTATGCCCATGTTTTTTAACGCAATTTTAAACCCGATATTGCTCATCACAGTGCTGACTACCGTGTCATTTTTCAATTTCCCCTGCTTTTTCAAAACGTTGGCGCATATTGCCAAGACCTGATCCCCGGAAATAACCTTTCCCGTGTTATCTACCGCGATGACCCGATCTCCGTCTCCGTCAAATGCAAACCCCATATCTGCTTTCTTTTCCACCACAGCTTTTTGCAGATGTCGGGTATGCTGAGAGCCGCAATCCTCATTGATATTTTCGCCGTCAGGGGAAATAAAGAGCGATTCCACCGCTGCGCCCATATTGATAAATACTTCGGGCGCTATTTTGTATGTTGCGCCATTGGCACAGTCAATCACCAATTTCAATCCTTTGAGATCGGCTGTCAGCTCGGATTTCAGAAACTGTGCATATTTTTTTACCGCATCATCTGCTTTATACGATCTGCCGATATCCTGAACCAGCGCAAACGGCGTTTTATTATCCAGAAAAAGCTCTTCGATTTCTGTCTCGCTCTCATCTGAAAGCTTATAGCCATTACCCTTGAAAAACTTGAAGCCGTTGTCATAAAAGGGATTATGAGATGCGGAAATGACGATCCCTGCTGCTGCCTCATACATGCGGGCTATATATGCAACGCCCGGAGTCGGGATAACGCCTGTCAGATACGCATCCGCGCCTGCCGAGCAGATTCCCGCAACAATGGCATGTTCCAGCATATCTCCGGAAATCCGGGTATCTTTTCCCACGACAATTCTGGTGCTGCTTCTGTTTTTTCCGAAATACAAGGCTGCTGCCTTCCCGATTTTCATCGCCATTTCCGGCGTCATCGGATAGGTATTGGCAACACCTCTGATGCCGTCTGTACCGAATAATTTTCCCATATATCTCACCTGATGTTTATCAAAATATTGCTATGCCTGAAAATAATATTGCACACTATCGCTCTTTCGGTCAACAGTTTTTTATCAGATGATTCAAGTCAGAAGTTTATCCTGTCTGCTTCATCACAAACAGCGTTACAGCATCCGGTTTTTCATAATCTTTCAGAGCGTTCAGAATCGCGGCATGGATTTCGGCAGCAGATCCGGCGCCGAATTTTTTTACGATTTTTATCAGTCTTTCTGTTCCGAATAGCCTGTGCTTTCGGATATTTGACAGTGATAATGCCTGAAGTGATTGAGAGTGGTATCAGGCTTGTAATGATGCTTCTGAAATTCAACCCCTTCTCTGATTATCCGGGAAGGGGTTTTTGCTTACCATTATCAGGGCAGATGATTCAGATATTTTCGGATTACATTCATATAAAGCTCAATTTTTTCAGCATCTTCTGAACCTCTGACGCCTTTGGAACTGAAAAAATCCGATGCGTTTTTGAAATTAATCACAGACAGCGCTTCAGCGCGGTCAATTTCCTTGCGTTTATACATCTTAGTTCCCAATTCCTGAATTTTCTTTACCTTATCTTTGATCTCTCCCTCATCTCTGGAATGCTTCATCAGAAAATTCAGCACGATCCGGTAAGATTCAAAATATGCCTTCAAAAAATCGGCAAACAATCTGAGCTTTCTGAATCCGACCGACGTGAGATTATAGGTGTCTTGCAGCGTGGGATGAGGCATCAGAATCGCATCGCTGACAAATGCCTTGATATTTTCCTGAACAAAATGCTCCGGGCTTTTTTCCATATCATACGCAAATTCGTATTTGAAAAAATTCTGCAAAAATGAGTATGTCTCATATAAACCCGATACCGAAAACTGAAACGCATCCCGATCCAGAATCGCCAGCGCGGTAAAGGCTGCCGGAGTAAATGCGACCACGCAGTTGTTTTTGTAATATTCCAGCAGAACCCGTTTGTTATCATTGACCTTGAATAAGGGTTCCGAAGCGTTTTCGCCCTGTTCTGAGATTTTTTCAATCAGTTTTCCCTGAAGATAAGAATCAAACGCAGCCCGCGCCGCATGGGCAGGGTCAATCAGCAGCGTATCTGCAAGATTCATTTTCTGAAAGACCAGATAATTCATATACGTTTCAAATTCGGAGAAAAAATAATCATACGAAAACCGCTGCTTGGAACAATTGAGCAAAGCTGCGGCAACCACCGCATGAGGCGTAATCACGCTGACTTTGTCTATGCAGTTAAGCAGCATATATCCGATGCTCCGGCACAAAGTATTCTGTTCTTTGGGCGACATATCCCGGATATGAAGCCCGGTCTGTGCCATATAATCGTTTAACGAAAAGGTCTCGTGAAAGCGGATATAAATTCTGCCATAGCGTTTTTTTAAGAATTTTCTCGCGCTGATCATCTGAGACAGACTTTCGGGTTTTTTCTGTCCGCCTTCAAGTTCGTGCAGATAAGAGCTTTCCTCCAAGACCCGATCATAGCCGATAAATACGGGTGCAAAAATCAGGTCTTCGCACGCGCCATCTTTGAATGCGTTGAGAATAAGGGATAAAAGCCCCAGCTTGGGCTGAAGCAGCTTTCCGGTCCGGCTGCGTCCCCCTTCGATGAAAAATTCAATATTAAAGCCTTCTTCCAAAAGCTTGTGAACATATTCCGCAAATACTTTGGAATACAGCACCGCGCCCTTGAAAGTTCGGCGGATAAAAAACGCGCCCGCGCCTCTGAAGATCGGACCCATGGGCCAGAATGACAGATTTTTGCCTGCGGCAATATGCGGACATGGCATATTATGCACAAATAAAAGATACGATAAAATCAGATAGTCAATATGACTTTTATGACAGGGAACCAGAATGAGCGGACCCCGGCGGGACATGACTTTGAGCTTGTTCAATTCTTCCGTACTCAGCGTATATCCGTCAAACATGGTGGTCGTCAGCCATTTTACCGCGCCTGCAAGCAGCCGTACCATAGCGATTCTGTATTTGGCGGCAATTTCATTCAGATAGCCGTTGGCTTCCTTATGCACTTTCCATTGCGGCACTTTCCGGGTTTGGGCATAATGTTCCATATAGATTCTGAGCCGCTCATGCGTGAGGATATTTTCATTGAGTTCTTCGGGCGATTTGAGGATAGGTCCTATGATGCTCTGGCGATGGCGGTTGATTTGCACCAGCAGTTCGCGTCTTAATATGGGCGCAAGTTTATCACCGGACATTTCCTGATATTCGGGTTTTTCCACAAATTTTTGTAAATTCAGCGGTGCGGAAACTTCTGCAAATACTTCGCCGGATTTTTTCAATAAGGATCTCAACTGTTTGAATATTCCGGGATTTTCATCTGATCCGAAGATAAGTTCCGACAGACTTGTTTTTGTCCGATGCGGGTCTTTGCTGAAAAACATCAGATGCGGCACAATATAAATCGGACGGGTAACGGATTTCTGCATTTCAATCAGATAAAACAGCGGATCCGTATTATCTTTGACAAATCGGAGATAAAATCCGCCTTTTTCCACCAGAGACAGAAAGCCGACTCTGCCTTTAATCAGTTCTTCCCGGATATAGCCGCCGGTGTATGGATCGGGAAAAGAAAAATGTCTGAAAAAATAATCCGCGTGAGCAAGGATTATCTTAAAAAGCCGGCGTATGGGCTGTAGGCTGAAGACATTGAGATCAAAGCCGATTTCAGGAACCGGCAGCCCGTCTTCCCGGTATCGGCTGTGATAAAACAAATATTCAAGGTGGCTTTTATATTTGTTGGCATATACGATAATGGCATCTCGGGAAAGAGATCGGATGGCGTCTGTCTGCTCCCTGCTGACTGCGACTCCTGAAAAGAGCATTCTGAACAGACTGCCGGTCTGTCCGGGAAAATAGCAGGGATAGTGGTTATGCGTCCCTTCAAGAGCCGCATCAATCCATGCCCGTACTTTTTCAGATAAACGATTCCACATCAATCTGAGCGTTTGTATCATAAGATTTTTCCATTTCAAGCGAATTTTAATAATTTGTATTTGAAATTAACAAAATAGCAGGGTGTTTGCAAGATTTTATTCAGACATATTCCAAAAGTGCTTGCCTTAGAAAAATACTTATGATACCTTTAAACATTAAATCGGATAATTATTTCGGTATCAATAAACTGGTTTGAAGGAGGATGATTTTCTATGAAAACATTGATTGGCGGGGCAATAGGGGCGGTGTTGGGACTCATCGGATTGGCAATATGGTGGAAACCGTTCTTACAGTTGCTGGCAGGTTCTATTCCGATTATGCTTCTGCTCGGAGGCGGACTTGCGCTTTATCTGGGCTTTGATGAACTCAAAGACACCTGGAAAAATGAAAAAAAGACAAGCTGAACATGCACATATCTAAAAGAGTCCTGAACCTTCACGGATGCAGGACTCTTTCTTTATTGAAGCGGCAGCCTTTCTGATCGACGCTGTTGCAAGTTTGTCTGCCCGTTCATTTCCTGCATTTCCCGCATGACCCTCTACTTTGATCAGCTTCAGTTCCTTAAACTGCTTCATCAGCTTCCGAATCTCTTCGACAAGTTCCGTGTTGGCTTTGGCTTTCCAGCCCCGTGTCAGCAGACCGTGAGCATAGCCGCTGTCTGTGAACAATTTCACAGGCATATTTTTGTTTTTCACAGCCATAAGTCCAGCCTGAATGGCTTTAAGTTCGGCAATATTGTTGGTGGCAAGCCCGATGTATTCTGAGATTTCTTTTTCATGGTCATCAAAGTGCATCAGGACGCCGATGCCCGCAGGTCCCGGATTGCCGGAACACGCGCCGTCTGTGTAAATCAGCACCTCGCCGGTTTGCAGCGATTCTTCGCGCCCATAGAGCCAATATTTACGCCGGATAGCTTCAAACACATCAAGTTCCGGCTGCCATGATGCAGCAATATCATCAATATTTTCAAATGATTCAATACGAGTCCGAATCTTCTGATCCCCGATCAGCAGATCCATCGGCATCTTTTCAGCTTCATATTCATACGGCGGCTGTTTCCATTGAAAATCTTTCGGATAAAGATGCAGTATCGCCTGAAGCAATTTCAAGGTGGTGAGATAGGGCGTGTATGTTTTCGGATCCGTAATGTGAATCTGAAAGCCCCGACACAGTTTTCCCTGCCATTTATTCGATGTCGGCTCAAACGCCAGCGGACGCAGAATGATTCCGGGCAGCCGGTTTCCGCCCAAAAATGAGAGAATCTTTTCCGTATCTATAAACGGCGCTCCGAAAATTTCAAAGGGCTGAGTCGTTCCCCGTCCTTCGGAAATATTTGTGCCTTCCCATAACACCTGCCCCGGATATACCATTGCCGATATTGGCGTAGGAAGATTCGGGGACGGCGCGATCCACGGAAGCCCGGTGTCTGAAAACATCATCTCCCGATCCCAGCCTTTCATCGGAATCACCTCAAGATCGCAACCGATACCGAAATGATCATTGAACAGCCGCGCCAATTCGCCGATAGTCAGCCCATGACGCATGGGAATAGAATATCGCCCGACAAACGAAGCATATTCAGGGGAAAGAAGATTGCCTTCAACCCTCAAGCCGCCTATCGGATTCGGACGATCCAAGACCACGATTTTTTTGCCGAATTTTTTTGCCGCTTCCATGCAGTAGGACAACGTATAAACAAAGGTATAAACCCGCGTTCCTACATCCTGCAAATCACACAGCAGAACATCTATCGGCTCAAACATTTTTTTTGTAGGGATACGGCTCTTTGCGTAAAGGCTGAATACAGGGATGTCCAGAATCGGGTCTCTCAGATGAGCCGATTCAATCATATTATCCTGTTTTTCAGCAAAAAATCCGTGCTGAGGCGAGTATAAGGCTCTGAGTTGTCCGGGAAATCGCTCGTTGATTAAGATGCGGGCATGACGAAATTCCCGATCTGCCGAAGCAGGGTTGCATAAAAGTCCGAGGCGTTTTCCGAACAGCCATTCCGGATGATTGTCAATCAGATGTTCAAGACCGGTTTTTATCATTAAATTTCACCGAAAGATAGATTTATAAAAAGATATGGGCATTTACAGCTATATTGATAATCATGTCAATTGTTTTTCTGAGGATAAAATATCGGCG
>DYRC01000119.1:7824-11340 GCA_020718925.1 Desulfonema limicola | reverse complement strand
TCCGAATATCCCGGTAATACAAGCCGAGTTTCGGGGGACGATGCAATTGCTCTGTGATAAGTTCCATAATGCTCTGCTCCCTGTAAAATCATCCTTGAAGTACGGCAGGATTTCAGTTTTCATCCTGCCGACTATTGCCTGTATGCGCTGCCCCTATGAACAATGGCAAGCACTATCACCTGATTTATCTTCTCATCAATCTGATAAACGATCCGATAATCCCCGATACGATAGCGGTAATATCCCGCCAAATTTCCTTTGAGCGATTTGATGTTCGGGTGCAGGTGAGGATTGATTTCAAGCTGTTCAAAACAGCGATCCAAGCGTTTTTGAAATTTGGCTGTGGCATCTTCAAAAAACTGCTTTGCTTCATCGCTCAAACTGACAGTGTACACCTCAGAATTTCCTTAATATTTTCTTTTAAGCTGTTTATAAGGAGTAATCCGTCCGTGAATAGCATCTCTTCTGCCTCGCTCAAAACTTTCAATAAATCCGGGAATATCCGACAATTCTTTGGTAGCATCTTCACTTTCTTTATCAGCCAGATAAGCCAAGAGTTCAACCGCGATATTCAGTCGCTCCGGTGTCATCTGAATAAGATATGGATCAATTGTCTTATGAACTTCGGCAAGATTCATAACATTCTCCTTTCAAACCGGAATTACGCCCCGCAGCATTTTTTGTGTTTTTTCCCACTCCCGCAGGGGCAGGGATCGTTTCTGCCGACTTTTTTATCTTTTCTGACCGGCTGGCGTTTTACTTCCGCATCGCCTGCGCCGGAATACGTCAGCTTCTGCTCTTTGCGCTTTCGCATCTCTTCGATATTTTCAGGCTCCGCAATCTGAACTCTGAACAGCACGTTAAGGATTTCCTCTTTGACGCGGGAAATCATATTGGAAAACATTTCAAAGCCTTCGCGTTTATATACAATCAGCGGGTCTTGCTGGGCATAGCCTCTCAACCCGACGCCTTCTTTGAGATGATCCATATTCAGCAGATGATCTTTCCACAGGTTATCTATGGTCTGAAGCATGACAATCCGCTCCAGCCGCCTGAAATCCGCATCGCCGATGTCTGATTCTTTTTTATTATAGACCGCCACAGCAGCATCATAAATCATCTGGGTTAAGGCTTCGCTATTGAGATGATCCATAGAGTCAAGTTCAAGTCTGAGTCTGAAATTGAACTGCTTGAACACCGCTTCTTCAAAGGCTTTCAAATCCCATTCAGACGGCGGAAGTTTATTGTCGGCAAAGGTCTGGGCGATTTCTTCGGACTTTTCCCAGATCATGTCTTCAATCAACGGCTTTAAGCTTTCATCGCTTAACGCTTCCCGGCGCTGGGCATAAATCACTTCGCGCTGCTGATTCATCACATTGTCATATTCCAGCAGATGCTTACGAATATCGAAGTTGTGCGCCTCAACTTTGGACTGAGCGTTTTCAATGGCTTTGCTGATCAGGGTGTGTTCAATCGGCTCGCCTTCTTCAATGCCAAGCCTGTCCATAATCGCAGAAATGCGCTCTCCGCCGAAAATCCGCAGCAGATCATCTTCTAACGCCATATAAAAACGCGATGAGCCGGGGTCGCCCTGCCGTCCTGAACGACCGCGCAACTGATTGTCAATCCGGCGGCTTTCATGGCGCTCCGTACCCAGAATATGCAAGCCGCCCAGCCGGATTACCTCATCATGTTCGGCTTTGGTCTGCTTTTCCATCTCAGCCACAAGCGCAATAAATTCAGGCGTTATGCGGTTATGCTTATCATAAATCTCAATTTCCCGTTTTTTTGCCTCCATTCTTGCCAGATTTTCAGGATTGCCGCCCAGCACAATGTCTGTACCGCGTCCTGCCATGTTGGTGGCAATGGTAACCATGTTTTTGCGCCCTGCCTGAGCTACGATTTCTGCTTCTCTCTCATGGTTTTTGGCGTTCAATACCGAATGGGGAATGCCCCGGCGGGCTAATTTTTTGCTCAGATCTTCGGAAACATCAATAGAAATCGTGCCTACCAGCACCGGCTGCCCTTTTTTGTGCAGCTCGACAATTTCATCCAGCACCGCTTCATATTTTTCCCCTTTGGTTTTATAAATCACGTCCGGGAAATCTTTGCGGATCATGGGCTGATTTGTCGGAATGACCGAAACATCCAGATTGTAAATCTTTTTAAATTCAGCGGCTTCCGTGTCTGCGGTCCCGGTCATGCCTGCCAGCTTGTCATACATTCTGAAATAATTCTGAAAGGTAATTGTGGCAAGGGTCTGATTTTCATTTTCAATTTTAACGCCTTCTTTTGCCTCAAGCGCCTGATGCAGCCCTTCGCTGTATCGCCGCCCCGGCATCAGCCGACCCGTAAATTCGTCAACAATAATGACTTCGCCCTCTTTGACGATGTAATCCACATCCCGCTTGAAGAGGGTATGCGCTTTAAGTGCCTGATTGACATGATGAAGCAGTTCGATATGCTTGGGATCATAAAGATTTTCAACATTGAGATTTTTTTCCGATTTTGACACGCCCTCTTCGGTCAGCACCACAGATCGGGCTTTTTCATCAATCGTATAATCTTTATCCCGGCTGAAACGGGGAATAATCGTATTGACTTTATAGTACAAATCCGTTGATTTTTCCGCAGGACCCGAAATAATGAGCGGCGTTCTTGCCTCATCTACCAGAATGCTGTCCACTTCATCCACAATCGCATAATGCAGATCGCGCTGAACCAGCGATTCTTTCTCATACTTCATGTTGTCGCGCAGATAATCAAAGCCGAACTCGTTGTTTGTGCCGTAAGTAATATCTGCATTGTATTCGCGCTGCCGTTCCGAATCATCCAGCCCATGCACAATCGTTCCTACGGAAAAGCCCAGAAACCGATAAATCTGCCCCATCCATTCGGTGTCGCGTTTTGCCAGATAATCATTGACGGTGATGATATGAACGCCTTTGCCCGGAATTGCGTTAAGGTAAGCCGGAAGCGTGGATACCAGCGTTTTGCCTTCGCCGGTTTTCATTTCCGAAATTTTGCCCTGATGCAGCACGATGCCGCCGATCAGCTGCACGTCAAAATGACGCATCTTGAGTGTGCGGACAGATGCCTCACGCACTGTAGCAAAGGCTTCAGGCAGCATATCATCCAAAGATTCGCCCTGCTCAAAGCGTTCTTTGAAGATAGATGTCTGGTTTTTAAGTTCATCGTCCGTCATTGCCTGCATCTGAGGCTCAAGCGCGTTGATTCTCTCCACCAATGGCATCAGCCGCTTGATTTCGCGCTCATTTTTACTTCCGAAAATTTTTGTCAGAAAATCAAAAAACATTATATATTATCCTCTCTTAAGTCCGAAAAATTGGGTATATGAACATTTAAATATAAAGCATCTTTCTGAAAATGTCAGTGGGTATTTTCAATAGGCGGTTTGGAAATCACCGCGATAATCTCGGATGGGGCTGTCATAGCAAATCGCTTTCACCTCACCTAACCCCCCGGCCCCCTTCCCTGAAAGGGAAGGGGGAGACT
>DYRC01000119.1:0-7724 GCA_020718925.1 Desulfonema limicola | reverse complement strand
AAAAAAGTGGCTGCGGGGATAAGGGATTCATTTTCAGCTTTGATAGAGAACTGCCGCCCTTGAGTGCTTTCCGTCTGCTTTCAGCATCAATAGCGTTTCAAGCCGGATATGCCTGACATAAGCAGTTTCAGTGTGCGGCGGCAAAGACATCAGCCACGACCAGTCTGTAAAACTTTTTCCTTTATCTCTTACCGTAAGATATGCAATTCCCATTGAGGTAATATTATTGAAAAAATGCGATCCCTGAGACGGATCAGGATTAAGTTTGTCTATTGCAGCTTCGATAATTGCACCCACGCCGGAAATATCGCTCCAATTGACCGGAATGCCAAGCCATCTGTCCGCAGTTCCCCATCGTCCGGGACCGATCAGAAGATACTTGCGATGTTCTTTCTCCAGTTGGTGATTGATGCTTTTTATTTGCGCGGCTATTTCAACAGTCTGCCCCGGATCAAACTCATCCGGTTTTACAAACACAATATCTGCCATATCCTCAAAACAGCCATTGCCTAACGCGCTGTCTGAAAAACAGATCGCAGACCTGATGTCCTCATCGCTGATTCCGACTTCCATATTCTGAGGACTTAACATCATGGGACGGATTTGAAGCAGGGCAAATTCAGCCCGGCGTCTGCTTGGAAACAGGTTGACCGCAAATTCGATTTCCACAGGGCATCCCATTGCATTTTTTCCTATTTCCAAAATATCCGAAACAATGTGCGGCAATGGAAACAGATTGTATTTCAAAATATTTGCAAACGTTAACACCCGGTGTCCGTTCCCGGCGCTTCCATCTCTGATCCGATGTTCTTCATAAATGTATGTGCCGGAAAGCGTTTTTACCGGAAAATGATCCTGCGCCTCTTCAACAGACAGCCTTGCCAGCGTTATATTATCCGCAGGGCTGAGATGATCGGACGCTGATTTAAGTTTAAGTGCGTAAAAATATTGCTGAGAATGTTTCAAAATATCATCTACGGTTGAAAATTGCGGCAGAAACTGAGGATATGCCGGAGAAAATCGCAGGCTCGATTCGCCTTCCACAACAGTTTTGCCAAGTCCCAGTGCAAGATGAACAATGCCGTCTTCAGGCTTCATATAGGAAATCGGATAAAAATTATAAGACTGTGCCACGCCGGAAATGCCCGGATAAAAATAATCCCCATGCCGATCTCCGATTAACTGCTGAATAATCACCGCCATTTTTTCTTCTTCGGTCCGGTGCATGGTTCTTTTGGCAAAGGTTTTCGGAATTTCCATAAAGGTTGAGGCATAGACCAATTTAACGGCATGAATCAGTTGGGCAAGACGCACGGACAAATCAGCGTGATTATTGGGAATCATGTAGGTGTTATAAACGCCTGCCCAGGGTTGAAACGGCGAATCTTCCAACAGGCTTGAGGAGCGGACAGCCAGCGGCGTATTCACCTGTTTTAAAAACGATTCCAAATCCCGGCGAAACCGTTCCGGAAAATGCGCGTTCAAAAACAATTCCGAAATATGATTGTCATGGCATTCGCAGGTGATCAGGTCTTTCAGGCAATTCCCATCCACAAATTCGTCAAACCCTTCTGTGGATAAGACCAGCGTTT
Source organism: Desulfonema limicola (assembly GCA_020718925.1). Classification (GTDB taxonomy): domain Bacteria; phylum Desulfobacterota; class Desulfobacteria; order Desulfobacterales; family DYRC01; genus DYRC01. The sequence goes on along the minus strand of DYRC01000119.1, from coordinate 6,132 downwards.
TGGGAACAAAAATGTTTATATCGGGGAAGGTTTCAGCCAGTTTTTTTTCCCGCCGAAGAAGCGCGGACATAAACGCCAGCCCCCGCGCTTTGCCGCCCAGAGAGCCTCTGCCGACCTTGATAAAATCAGTCTCCATATCAAAATTATCCGGCGAAAAATCCGCGATAATTCCCCTCTGCCGCCGTTTGCGCCGCTCCCGAATGCAGGCAGTTAAAAAGTCCCGAATGTCTTTGGTGCGTGAAAAATCGCTTGTTCTGACAGGTCTTAACTTTAATGCCAACACAATTTCAGAGCGAGCCATGAGCCACGTTGAAAAATGATTCCGGGTGGCGTGATACAACACGGATTCTTCCGGGATAGTCGGCAGAATTTTTTCCATGTCGAGCAGATTGGCTGCGCGGGCAACTTCTCTGCCTTCGCCCTGTCCTTCGGGAAAGCGAAAGATAAAATCCCCGAACCCCAAATATCTTGTCAGAAACGAATGTATTTCGTGATGAAGCGTAGCTGAATTTTTGTTTAAAAATACTGCCGGAATATCCGTAGCCTTTTGGCGATTTTTTTCTTCGGCACTGAACATCAGCAACGGAAGTTCCGGCGATTCTTGTCGAATCATGGAAAGCAGCGAATAGCCCGCGTCCGGGTCTGTTTCACCCTCTCTGGGAAAACGGACATCTGAAAACACGCTGAGCAAATATGGCTTATATTGCCGATACAAAGATTCTGCATCTTCAAAGGTCTCGGCAACAAGAATTTTAGGACGCGCCCGCATTCTCACAATCCGATGTTCCTCATTGAGCGAATCTTCCATGACCGCCTTGGTCTGCCCGACAATTTCCTGATATAATAGTGGCAGAATCGAAGAGCGATACACCGGAGAATCTTCTACTAAAATAATCACTCTGACCATAGCCCGCTTTGTATCACTGTCCGCATTCATGCAGTCTTCAAGATTTTTGATAATCGCCAGCAGCAGGTAGGTGCTGCCTGACCAGACAAATATCCTGTCAATGCCGGGCGTTTCGGAATATCTTTCTACTTGTGAACTGCTGATGGCGTGAGTCAGCAGCACGACCAGCGTATTTTTATACTTTTCTTTGATTTTACTGCCGAATACAGACGGGTCCATGTCGTCCTGGCGCGGGATGGTGATGACCAGATCAAATTTTTTGCGGGATAATGCCTCAAACGCTTGGTGTGCGTTGGCAACCCAGGTCAGACGGGGCGGACGGGAAAGGTTCAATCCCCGATATTCATGAATAATACGCTCGGTCAGCGGCTCGTCTTCTTCCATGATAAACGCATCATAAAGACTGGATACCAGAAGAATTTCACTGACTTTGCGCTTCATCAGATCATAATAAATCTTGAAAGACGGATCAAAATCATCGGTAATGCTCAGTATGTCCGGCATGATGACCTCGCGCAGGATGATTAAAATCAAAATGGCATTCCCGTTCAGGAAATGCCATCTTCCAAAATCACACTTTCGTGATGTTAAGCACTAAATTACCGTAACATTTACAGCCGCAGGACCTTTTGCGCCATTTTCGGTGATATCAAATTTAACTTTGTCGCCTTCATTCAGCGATTTGAAGCCGCTTGCATTGATTCCCGAATGATGTACAAACACATCTACACCATTTTCCTGAGCGATAAATCCGAATCCTTTTTTGTCATTAAACCACTTTACAGTTCCGGTTGCCATTATGTGACATTCTCCTTAAAAAAATTCTCATCGTTCTTAACCTCAGGCTTTGCCACTTTGACAAATGGATATTTCCCTCAGTAACGAACATCGTTTGTCAACCAAAGACAAACTTTATTTTACGCAAAAATATAATGATATTTAAAAAAAGTCAAGCTGAAAATTACATTTTTTTACAAGCCCTATCTTCGCCAATGCGGACGATCTGTCATCCATATTTTTACAGTATCCGAAAGCCATTCTTTCAGAGAACTGATCATACAAGTTTCATATCATTCATCCTTGAAAAAATTTGAAGAAATTGTTTTCTTTTACTTGACATTATTCGGCAAAGTCAATATTCAATTGAATATGAATTGATAACGTTCATCGCTTTAAGGAACATAGCGCATGGAAAAATTGAAATTAAAAGAGATTGCGATTAATCGGGACTGGTGCAAGGGATGCGGAATCTGCGTTCATTTCTGCCCCAAAAATGTTCTGGAGACTGACGATATGGAAAAAGTTGTGGCAGTGCGTCCTGAGGACTGTATCTGCTGCAAACTCTGTGAACTCAGATGTCCTGATCTTGCCATTGAAGTTTATACGGAAGAATGAATATGAACTCAAATATCAGATTTGTTCAGGGAAACGAGGCATGTGTGGAAGCCGCTCTGTATGCGGGGCTTGATTTTTTTGCGGGCTATCCGATTACGCCTTCTACCGAAATTGCCGAACATCTGTCATACCGGCTGCCGGAAATCGGCGGCAAGTTCATTCAGATGGAAGATGAAATTGCCTCAATCTGCGCGATTGTCGGCGCGTCTCTTACCGGGCATAAGGTAATGACAGCGACCAGCGGACCCGGATTTTCGCTGATGCAGGAAGGACTCGGTTATGCCATCATGGCAGAAATCCCCTGCGTGATTGTCAATGTCCAGCGCGGCGGTCCCTCAACCGGGCTGCCGACCAGCGTGAGTCAGGGAGATGTGTTTCAGGCACGATGGGGCGCGCACGGCGATCATTCGATTATTGCGCTGACCGCATCCAATCATCAGGATGTATTTTCCATCACGGTCGAAGCCTTCAACATGGCAGAAACCTATCGGACGCCGGTGATCCTTTTGTTTGACGAAGTGATCGGACACATGCGCGAGCGTCTGGTTGTGCCGGAAAAAGGCGAAATTGCGCTGGTGGATCGGCTGAGAACATCGGTTAAAGAAGGCGTGGATTATCACCCCTATCTGCCCAGAGAAGACGGGCGTCTGCCCATGTCTGATTTCGGCGGGATTCACCGCTATAATGTTACGGGACTCGCGCATGATATGTGGGGGTTTCCTACCAATAATCCCAACATCGTGCATGGGCTGATGCGGCATTTGGTGGATAAAATTCAAAGTCATGTCAATACCATTACCCGCTATAAGGAATTTTATACTCAGGATGCCGAATGTCTGCTGATTTCTTACGGATCATCTGCCAGATCCGCGCTTCATGTCGTGGAAAACCGCCGCGCCAGAGGAGAGCGGATCGGACTTTTGGAACTCCAGACGCTGTGGCCCTTTCCTTATGCCATGATTCGGGAAAAATGCGACAAAGCCCGGCATATTGTGGTGGTGGAGATGAACATGGGGCAGGTTGTCCGCGCAGTAAAACAGGCAGTGGATCGTCCGGATCGGGTGGTCTTGGCAAACCGTATTGACGGATCATTCATTACGCCTACGGACATCAAAAATATCCTGCGGCTGATTCAGGGAAAGGGAGTATAAGATATGAATATCAAAGGATATATCAGAGAGAGGTTTTTCCCGCATCTGTGGTGTCCGGGCTGCGGTCACGGAATTGTCTTGAACAGCCTTCTCAGAGCCATTGATCAGCTTGGGATGAATAAAAACGAATTGGTCATGGTCTCCGGCATCGGCTGCTCGTCGCGCATTTCCGGGTATGTGGATTTTCATTCCCTGCATACGCTGCACGGGCGCGCATTGGCGTTTGCCACCGGCGTGAAACTGAGCCGCCCGGAACTCAACGTCATTGTGCCGATGGGAGACGGAGACGCATTAGCCATCGGCGGCAATCATTTTATTCATGCGTGTCGGCGCAACATTGCCATGACTGCGATTGTGATGAATAACCGGATTTACGGCATGACCGGCGGGCAGTTTTCTCCCTTATCGGGCTACGGCATTCAGGCAACGACCGCGCCTTACGGCAATATTGACCATGATTTCGATGTTGTGCAATTATCCATGTCTGCCGGAGCCTCGTTTGTGGCGCGCACTACGACCTATCATGCCAAAGAAATGATTGATATTTTCAAGCAAGCCATTCTGCATGACGGATTTTCTGTGGTGGAAGTGCTGTCTCAATGCCCGACCTATTTCGGCAGAAGAAACAAAATGGGCAGCGCGGCAGATATGATGGAGTCGTTTAAAAACAATACCACGCGCATCGGCTCAAAAGCCAAAGAGGAAAACCCGAATCTTTTGGAGCGGGGTGTTTTTGTCAGAAAAGACATTCCCGAATATTGCGCCGAATATGACAAGATTATCGGAAATGCCATGAAAGGACACAAATAATGGAAAAATGCAGACTGGTATTTTCAGGATCAGGCGGGCAGGGCGTGATTACCGCCGCCATTATTTTGGCTGAAGCCGCCGTCATTTATGAACATCTGACTGCGGTTCAATCCCAATCTTACGGACCCGAAGCCAGAGGCGGGGCTACGCGAACCGATGTGATCATATCGGATTCGGAAATTCATTTTCCCAAAGTAACTCAGCCCAATGTTCTGGTCTGTCTGACGCAGGAAGCATATAACAAGTTCAGTCCTATCATTCGCCCGGGCGGGCTTTTGCTGACGGACAGCCGATATGTGAAGCTTCAGAGCAAGGTGGATGCGCGTCAGATTCAACTGCCCATGTATGGCAGCGTCATGGAAACCATCGGTAAGTCAATTGTGTTTAATATCTGTATGTTAGGTACAGTTATCGGCTTAACGCGGTTGGTGAAACCGGATTCGATTATGAAAATTCTGGAAACCCGGATTCCTCCGAATTTTTTGGAAATCAATCGAAAGGCACTGGATTTGGGGATTGAACTGGGAGAAAAGTTCAAAGATTGAAGATATTGTTATCTTCTGTTTTTACTTTTGTAAAATTTACTGAAGGGAGCATTACCGGCGTATATCCCGCATTGACTGTAAGTGTTGCGATAAAGCTTCTCAGAAAGGGAAAAGCAATTGCCGGAGCATTGATTTTTGGAAAATGAGAAGCTTTGAACTCGTCATTGATCTGTTCGGATGTTTCAAAATAAGAGATATATTCAAGCTCAATCTTCAAATTCGCTTGAGACCTCAGTTGAACGAAGAAGAAAATCGCAAACTCTTTTTCATTATCATTATCATATCCCACACTGAAAGACAGATCACAGTTATCTTCTCCTGAATCATCATCGGAATTTCTTTTTAATTCCAATTTTTTGACAATCGAATGGGCGAGTCGGATATTCATAATCAAGCCGCCAATGGAAGATAACAGTCAGCACTATCATTATCAAAGGATGATGGCATATCTTTTACCACCATACGGATTACCGGATAATTCATCTCAACCTGAAAATTTTTCCGAAAATAGTAATCTGATGGTTTTGTTACACAATAACCAGAAGAATGCCACTCCTCTTTTGGCTCTTCCTCAAAACATTCAATAGGATAGCCAAGTTCCTCTAATTGAGCCATAAGCTCTTCAGGAGTTATTTTGCTATAAATAGCATCAACTTTTTCTTTGAATTTTTCAAAAGTCATATTCCCTATCTCCTTTCCACATTACCTGAAAACCGAAGTTCAATCGATGTTTTATCTATATGATTATCAGGATCAGAGACTGCCAATACCCTTGTATTAGCAAATCTGGATACAATTCTTTGTATCCGCTCAAATGTGAACTTTATATATAAATCTGCCTTTATAATTTTGAATCCCATTGTCTTTTTTGCATGATCAATCACAGCAGCATCAATATTATCTTCATTCCTGATTCTTCTTCCTTCTTTTTTCAGTCGGTTGTGAATTGTCTCCCGAATATAATTCTCCCGAATATAATTAAACTGCTTCTGTCCGTCATCTGTTGTCAAATCCCATAATTCATTCTGATTAAATTTTATGGCAGCTTTCAGCACCGCATAACGCTTATAATCATGACATTTTTTGTCATTATTCCATGCAGAGGCGATTGCCCACTCTTTTGCATCTTTAAACGGAGAAGAACTGATTCCTTCTATGAAAAAATAAACGCCTTCTCCCAGCCAATGATGTTCTCCCCTGCTTTCTTTGAAGTTGTTTTGTTGGATACTTTCAACTGATTCAGCGTTTGTGCCATGATATCCGTCATATACTATTGTTTCATCAGGCATCTCGAATCCTTACGAGAAATAATTATTGACATTTT